>NZ_DASTTN010000529.1:0-5018 GCF_035760125.1 Flavobacterium sp. | reverse complement strand
CAAAGGGTTTAATGACAACGAAATTATTGATTTTATTGAGTTGACCAAAGATCGTAACATCCAAATAAGGTTTATAGAGTTCATGCCTTTTGACGGTAATCAATGGAACAAAGAGAAATTGGTAAGTTATGCCGAAATTCTCGGACAAGTCAATGGCTTTTATACCGATCAAAAAGTAGAGCGCACCCAAGATAAACCGAATGACACCGCTAAAAATCACAAGATAGAATCCTATCGAGGCAGTTTCTCCGTAATCAGTTCGGTGACCAATCCGTTTTGTAGTACCTGTAACCGCATCCGTTTGACTGCAGACGGGAAGCTTAAAAATTGTCTGTTTTCGAATACAGAAACATCCTTGTTGGATACCTTACGTGCCGGGGAATCCATCGAACCGCTTATTTTTCAAAACATAAAATCCAAATTCGCCATGCGAGGCGGAATGGACGATGATGCTAAATTCCAGGATCCGCTTCTTTTCTCAAAAAATCGAAGTATGATAAAGATTGGAGGATAGTGATTTTAGCGAAACTATTTTTAGAATTTATTCAATTATAAAATCCCTGACAAAAGTCATTGTTGGTACTATACAATCGTGAATACCTTTGCAGGATGAAGGTAGAAACAGCATCCAACAAAAAAGGGTACAACAATTACGGCACCCATCTTCGCGAGAAATACAACGGAAAGAAAGTTTTCAAAGTAATAGTCGATGGCAATTTTAGCTGTCCCAATCGGGACGGACTCAAAGGCTATGGCGGTTGCACCTATTGCAACGTAGATTCCTTTACGCCCGATATTTCCAGAAAAGAGCCTACGATAGAAGAACAATTGCTTCAGGGAATGGAACGTGCCAAAAAATCATATAAAGCCGACCAATTCATAGTCTATTTTCAGCCGAACACCAATACTTATGCCCATGTCGATTACTTAAAAACAATCTACGATCGGGCTTTGGCTTTCAATCCCGATGAGGTTGTTGGATTTTCGGTGGGGACGCGTCCCGACTGTATCGATGCTGAAAAAGTCGCTTTGCTCGAAAGCTACTGCGACCGCTTTGATGTCGATCTCGAAATGGGAATGGAGTCCATATATGATGAAACCTTACAAAAAATAAACCGGGGCTGTACTCACGCCGAGTTCATAACCGCAGTCGAATTATTAAAGGACAGCTCAATCGATTTGTGCATTCACACCGTTTTTGGATTCCCCTGGGAAACCCATGAAATGATACTTAATTACATCAATGAAATCAACCGTTTTCCCCAAATAAAATTCGTAAAATTCCATCATTTGCACATCGTCGAAGGCTCGATCATGGGCGTGCATTACAAGCGAAACCCGTTTCCACTCTTCACTTTGGAGCAATACACCGATTTACTTTGCGACCTAATCCCACTCCTACGCCCAGATATAGTCATTCAGCGCCTCTTTGGAATCTCCGATTGGGATTTGCTCATCGCTCCAAACTGGGGACTCAAAAAAACCGAAATTCAGCATTATATCGATTCTGCAATCGAAAAAAGAGGTATCATACAAGGCTCAAAATATAATAGTATATAGAAGGTGTATTCGTCATTCGGGCGTGCCACCATAAAGAAAAGGGACCAAATCAGCGGCATCGTGATTCGGTCCCCTTTCTTTATGCTGTCGTGCTATCCGCGTTACTTTGGTAGCTAGCTTCTATCACTCACGCAGATTTCTGCAGCACGAGAGGATTTTATCATAATATTATCATTCAATGACAAGTTTGTGGTTAATTGTGGGGTTTGAATAACGTCATAGGTAAACTTAATTATTTCAATAAAATAGAAATCTATTTCGAAAAAAAACTAGACACTGTAATTAAATAACTACAATAATTTAGCACATTTCTGTTAGCTGATAAAAATCATATTTTATATTCTTTTTGACTCTTAATTTTACACTATAAATAAAAGACTTTTTTATCTTCTTTTTGAAAGATGAATTTCACTGAAATTTGATTTGAAGTCGGACAATTTTAATTAGTGTAAACAAATAATATAGAATATGAAAACTTGGCTAGACAAATGGGAACCAGAAGATGAAACTTTCTGGAAAAACACAGGAAGCAAAATTGCCTGGAAAACTTTAACAATTACAACTTTGTCATTAATACTGTCTTTTGCTTCATGGTTTATGATGAGCGTAATTGCGGTGAAATTACCGGGACTTGGTTTTCCTTTTTCCAAAGACCAACTTTTTTGGCTGGTGGCAATACCTGGATTGGCTGCAGGATTTTTAAGAATCATCCACACCTTTATCCTGCCGATATTTGGAACAAGACACGTTGTGGCTTTGGCTACTTTACTTAAATTAATACCGGTAATCGGTATCGGTTTTGCAGTGATGGATACTAATACTCCATTTTGGGTATTTGCCGTTTTGGCTTTTACTTGTGGCTTTGGCGGTGGGGATTTCTCGTCCTTTATGCCAAGTACCAGTTTGTTTTTTCCAAAAAGATTGAAAGGAACAGCACTGGGAATACAAGCGGGAATCGGGAATTTTGGGGTTTCTCTGGCTCAGTTCGTCACTCCGCTTATTTTGAGTGTGAGCATATATGGAGCTTCATCAGTATTTACGAGTGTTGATGCAAAAGAAACGCTGAATGTTTTTAAAGATTCGACAGTTGAGAAACAAAAAGAAGTTTTTGCAGCTTTGGATGCTGAAGTGCAGACCAAAATTTTGGACAATGTAAAGAAACCGGTACTGGATTCGGTTTGTGAAGCAACTCAATCTGTTGAAAAGGCTGAAATTTTTACGGCCTTACCATTGAAAGCGAAATCAAAAGCGATTGCCAATGCCAATCCTAAATTGGCTGAAAAAATATTAAACAAACTCAATCCCGAAAATGAGGCCGTTACACACAAGAAAATTTATATTCAATCGGCAGCATTTTGGTACACTTCTTTTCTTTTGATTTTGGCAGTTATCAGTTGGTTCTTTTTAAAAAGTATTCCGATGCAGACTTCCATAAAAGAGCAAATGGACATTTTTAAAAACAAGCACACTTGGTTTTGCACCATTACCTATGTGATGACTTTTGGGACATTCGCAGGTTTGTCGGCTGCATTTCCTTTGATGATTAAATATTTATATGGTGATTTTCCCGATGCGCCGGATCCATTGGTGTATGCTTTCTACGGACCGCTTATTGGCTCTGCGAGCAGAGTTGCTTTTGGTTTTGTAGCCGATAAAATTGGAGGAGCTATATTGACAACCATAACAGGATTTGGAATTTTAACTGGCGCAATTATTTTGGTTACCCAAGGATTGGTTTCGCCTACGAGCATGGATCAGTTTCCGCTATTTGTAGGGGTGATTTTATCAATGTTCTTTTTTACGGGAGTTGGAAATGCGGGAACTTTTAGACAGTTTCCCATCATATTTTCAGAAAATCAGCGTCAAGCCGCTGGCGTAATTGGATGGACTGCCGCAATTGCTGCCTTTGGACCTTTTATCTTTTCTAAATTAATTGGAAATAATATTACGGCCAACGGGACTGTTAATCAATTTTTTATTGGCTTAATTCTTTTCACTATATTAGCTACAACAATTAATTGGTGGTTTTACAACCGCAAAGGATGTGAGAAACCAAGCTAAGTAGTTTTTGAATGAATTATGGGAATTCACTCAAAGCATAATAAATAGGCCATCAGACAAAATATAATTTATTCTATATGAAAAACAAAATATATAACACCAAGGCATTGCTGATAGCTACTGCACTTTCAATATTTATGATTGTTTTGGTGTTTTTTGGTTCTAGAAAACTGCAAAATTTTGATGCGGCACTCGTGACCTATTTATTTGGGACGGTGTTTGCTTTCTTCGGGATTGTCTATCGTTATACGGTTTGGTTACAAAGACCGCCGACATGGATTTACTTTAAGCGCGGAATTACGTATTTGATAACCGGAAAAGTGTTTTCACATTTTTGGTTTGCTACGAAAGAGTCTGTTGAAAATATTGCTTTTCAAAAGTTTATTTATCCAAGGGGAAAATACCGCTGGGTAGCACATTTTATGATTGCTGTAGGATGTACTTCGGCATTTTTGATAACGATACCGCTTACTTTTGGCTGGATTAATTTTGCCATGGCGCCGAATACGATTTCTACATACGAAGCGTATTTTTTTGGGTTTAAAGTAATGGATTTTGATTTGGATTCCATTACCGCTTTTTTGACTTTCCATGCTTTGAATTGGTCATCATACCTGGTTATTTTTGGATCATTGTATTACTTAAGAAGACGTTTGACGAATCCTGGGCTGATTGCCACTCAATCTTTTGAGGGGGATTTGTTACCGCTTATTTTATTGATAGCCATTTCGGTAACTGGATTGGGACTAACATATTCGTATCAGTTTATGAAGGGATTTGCGTTTGATTTCTTGGCGGTTTTACACGCCGTTACGGTGATTATGTTTTTGATTTGGATTCCGTTCGGGAAATTTTTCCATATTATTCAGCGTCCGGCTCAAATCGGGGCACACATTTACAAGAAACAAGGAATGAAAATGGGAATGGCTGTTTGCCCACATACGGGTGAGGAGTTTGCCACTAAATTGCATATTCAGGATTTGAAAACTGTAACGGAACAATTGGGTTTTGATTTTTCGCACGAAGACGGAACATCACATTTGGATTTAAGTCCCGAAGGGAAAAGATCAAGATTAGCTCAAGCGCATTTGAAAGCGAGATTAGAAGGGGGAAATTTATTCGGATAAAAAAAAAACACTGCAAAGTCGCAAGGTCGCAAAGAAATAAATTGCGCCTTTGTGTTTTCGCGGTAAAAAAATAAATATAAAATGGCAAAATTACCGGTAGCAGAGGAGAATATAGTAAAGCATTTTGGCCCGACGCTGAATTATGCGCCAAAAGACGGATATGTAGGCAGGGACGAGCCAGATGAGGCTGTGAAAACGCATTGTTGTTTTTGTGGAATGCAATGCGGTATCCAATTGTTGGTGAAAGAAAATAAAGTGGTAGGGTTTGAG
>NZ_DASTTN010000528.1:0-9875 GCF_035760125.1 Flavobacterium sp. | reverse complement strand
TCGATTGACAGCAGGAATAGGAGGAGAAATAATCCGAAACATAATAGTTCCTGAATTTAAAGCCGGTAGTTATTACCAAGGTTTAGACAAAGGCACCAATGCTATTATTGATGTTTTCAAAGGAAAATACAAAGGCGAACGTAAACAAACCAAAGGAAAAGATTTTCCAATTTTACCAATCATTGTTATAGTTGTCATCGTTTTGATATTACTTTCCAAAAACAAAGGTGGCGGAAACAGTAATTCAGGAAACCGTGGCGGTGGCGGTGGCCCTAGCCTACTTGACGTCATTATTCTAAGCAGTCTCGGAAGAGGTAGCGGAGGTGGTTTTGGTGGCGGATCATCAGGCGGCGGATTCGGAGGCGGCGGTGGTGGCTTCGGCGGTGGTTTTGGCGGAGGAGGATTCTCCGGAGGAGGTTCTAGTGGAAACTGGTAAAAACATGTAAATATAAAATAAAAGAGAGTTCAGTAAGGACTCTCTTTTTTTGCTTTTTGAAATACATTTTTTTGTTTAGAAAACTAATATCGTAACCCATACAGAGACGACCGACATCCTTTCTTCTCTCGTCTTCAAACGAGACAAGAAAGACATAGCGGATGGCTGGACAAAGCTCCTTAATAGAAAAGACTTTACTCTTTATAATCCAAGAAACTTCTAGGATTAGTTTTTTGCAAAAAAATTAAGTTTTAAAAATTAAAAAAAAGTCTATATTTGACTTATAAATGTATTCATTGAAAAGAATCCATTCAATTTTATATCATTATAAAAATTAATCACACAGAATGCTTTCACATAAAACCAAATATGCCCTTAAAGCGCTTCTTTATTTAGCGCAACAAGATGAAAACCACATTTCAAGAACCATTGAAATTGCGGAAGGTGCCTCTATTCCAAAAAAGTTTTTGGAACAAATACTTTTGGATTTAAAAAGAGGTCATTTTGTAGGTAGCAAGCAAGGAAAATATGGGGGTTATTATCTTTTAAAAGACAAAGGAAGTATCACTTTGGCCGATATTCACCGATTATTTGACGGAGCTATCGCATTACTTCCATGTGCATCGTTAAATTTTTACGAACGTTGTTCAGATTGCGTAAGCGAGTCTGAGTGCGCATTAAGACACGGATTAGTGGCTATTCGAGACGAAACTTTGAAAGCAATGCAAGGCATTACAATCGCCTCATTGGTAAAAAAATAAAAAAATATTTTTTAAACTATACTAAGTTTGTAGAATTTATATATATTTGCATCGAATTAACGTATGATTAACAATCAAATTTATCCTTATGCAAACAATTACAAACAAAAAAATTGAAGTCAGGAAAACAAATAAGATAACTATTCTTTCAAGTATTGAAAAAAATATCACTCAAGTGATGTGTATGTGCATGTGCTAGATCTTTAAAAAAATTTATTTTAAATTCTACTAATTACATATAATATACAAAACAATGAGAACTATATCTATAAAAACAATTTCAAGTTTATTACTACTATTTATTTTTTCAACTTCATGGGCTCAAAGTCAAGTAACGGGAATTGTTACAGACAATCAAAATAATTTTTTGCCAGGTGCAAACATTATCATAAAAGGGACAAAATACAATACATCCTCTGATGCAAATGGAAAATTCAGCCTTGATACTCACGAGAAACTTCCTTTTACTCTTTTGATACAATATGTGGGCTATACAACCAAGGAAATAAAAATTATCCAACCAACGGAAGCTCCCTTAGAAATAAGCCTGACGCCTGAAGGCGAAAATGTTTTGGTTGAAGTGGTAGTTTCCTCTAGACGCCGAATCGAAAAAGTGCAAGATGTTCCAATTGCAATATCTGTAGTAACTGGTAAACAGGCAGAACAAACAGGTGCATTCAACGTGAACCGCATCAAAGAATTGGTTCCATCTGTACAACTTTATTCTTCAAACCCAAGAAATACGGGTATCAACATCCGTGGTCTAGGTTCTCCATTTGGACTTACCAATGACGGTATCGATCCAGGTGTAGGTTTCTATGTGGATGGTGTTTATTATGCACGTCCAGCCGCAACAACTCTTGATTTTATCGATGTAGAGCAAATTGAGGTGTTACGTGGACCACAAGGAACTTTGTTTGGTAAAAACACAACCTCTGGTGCATTTAACATAACTTCTCGTAAACCAAGCTTCACATCAGGTGCTGATTTTGAAGTGAGTTATGGTAATTATGCATACCTTCAAGCTAAGGCTTCGGTTACAGGAGCATTGAGTAAAAAAATAGCTGGTAGATTATCATTTTCTGGCACTCAACGTGATGGTGTAATTGATAATATTGCAACAGGAAAACCTACAAACACGTTAAACAATCAAGGTATTAGAGGTCAATTGCTTTATAAACCGACTGAAAACACCAATATTACATTGGCTGGAGACATTACCACTCAACATAATGATGGATACGCCCAAGTTGTTGCAGGTGTTGCACCTACGCAAAGAAAACCTTACCGTCAATTTGATGCAATTATTGCCGATTTAAATTATCAACTGCCAAGTTTGAATGCCTTTGACCGTAAGATTGACCACGATACGCCTTGGCGTTCCAATCAAGATTTAGGCGGAGCATCCCTTAATATTGATACCAAAATTGGAAACGGAACACTTACCTCAACAACAGCTTGGCGTTTTTGGACTTGGGATCCTTCCAATGACAGGGATTTTACAGGCTTACAAGTACTTGCTAAATCGCAAAATCCTTCAAGACAGACACAAATAACACAAGAGGTTCGTTATGCAGGAAAAATTACATCAAGAATAACTGGTGTTGCAGGTTTCTTTTTTATTGACCAAACATCAAAAACAAAAGGGACTGAAGAATCAGGTAATGCTCAATGGAGATTTTCTCAACAGAGCGTTAATTATAATAACAATGGTGTAAGTACACCTGTACCATTAGCATTATGGGAAACTCCGGATCTTCTTGAAGGATACGGTATAAAGACCGATGCCAAAATACATTCAGCAAGTACTGCAGTTTTCGGCCAATTGGACTGGGCTGTAACTGAAAAATTACATGTATTGCCAGGTTTACGATATAATTTTGATAAAAAAATTGCAGACTATAACCGTAAAACATACGGAGGTCTTCAAACTACCGATCCTCAACTATTAGCTATTAAAAAAGCTGTTTATACGGATCAACAATTTTCAACAGATATTGATGACACTGACTTTTCTGGAAATATAACAGTATCTTATAAAGCAACTGACAAAATCAATGTTTACGGTACTTATGCCAAAAGCTACAAACCAGTTGGTGTGAATGTAGCGGGACTTCCTACTCCGCCAGCGGGTCAGACTCTAAGTGATCTTGCGGTAGTTAAGCCCGAAAATGTAAACCATTATGAATTTGGAGTAAAAACTTCTCCTTTTAAAAATTCAATATTGAACTTGACTTACTATGATACAAATATCAAAGATTTTCAAACGAATGTTCAAGCTGCTGAATTGGGAGTGAATCGCGGGTATCTTGCCAATGCAGATGAAGTACGTGTAAGAGGTATAGAACTAGATGCAAGTATTAATGTTAATAAACATTTTACCCTTTACGGAGCTGCAACCTACTCTGACGGAAAGTATGTTAAATTCACCAATGCACCACTTCCTTTAGAAGAAACTGGAACTACTACTGCTGATGGAAAAGCTGTAAACTATAAAGATGTTTCAGGAACTGATTTACCAGGGGTTTCAAAATGGGCTGGAAGTTTAAGCGGTGAATACACTAAAGATGCAAAATTCTTTTCAAATGCTGGAAAATTCTTTATAGCTCTTGATGGTTATGCTCGCTCTGAATTCTCATCAAGCCCTTCTGCATCGAAGTATTTAGTAGTTCCTGGTTATGCTATCTTTAATGGTCGTCTAGGTTTCCGTGCATCAGAAGGTTTATCCATCCACGTTTGGGGACGCAATCTTTTAAACAAAAATTATTATGAACAATTGTTGCCTGCCGGAGGAAATTCAGGGCAATACGCAGCAGTATTAGGAGATCAAATCACTTATGGTATTACACTGAAGTACTCTCTATAATAAATCATTAAAAATCGCAAAGTTAACTTGATATAATCGCCAAGTTAACTTTGTGATTTATAAATTATTTTCAATTAAAAAATAAAAAGACAAGATGAAAACATATAGAAAAGCATTATTACTCACAATTGCATTAATAGCAGCAAACGTAACCCCAAATAAAGTTTCGGCACAAGATTTATCAGGAAATATCAGTATTTCTGGAGCATTTGCATTGTATCCTATTACTGTAAAATGGGCGGAAGAATTTAAAAAAGCACACCCAAAAGTTAAAATTGATATTCAGGCTGGTGGTGCCGGAAAAGGGATAACGGATGTATTATCCAAAGTAACCGATATTGGATTGGTATCACGCGAACTTAATGCCGCTGAATACAAAAAAGGAGCTTTTGCCGTTGCCGTTACCAAAGATGCCGTAATCCCAACCATAAGCGCAACAAGTCCCTATAGAAAAGTATTATACCAAAGAGGTGTAAAAAAGGAAGCCTTCAACAATATTTTCATCACAGGTAAATACAAAACGTGGAATGCATTGGGTTTCAAAAGCACTTCTCCAATTCATGTGTACACAAGATCTGATGCCGCTGGAGCTGCCGAAACTTGGGCTAGTTATTTTGGCAAAAAACAAGAAGACTTACAGGGAGTTGCCGTATTTGGTGATCCCGGATTGGCACAAGCTGTACAAAGAGATCCTTCTGGATTAGGTTTTAACAATATCGTTTATATCTACGATAACAAAACCAATAAACCGACCAATGGAATTGTTGCAGTTCCGATTGATCTTAACAATAACGGAAAATTAGATGCAGATGAAAATTTCTATAATGACATCGACCAATTAATTGCCGCCATTGTCTCTGGAAAATATCCATCACCTCCTGCAAGAGATTTGTATTTTGTAACCACTGGAAAACCAAACAATGCCGTTGTCAAAGCATTTATAAAATACATTCTTACGGATGGCCAAAAATTTGTAACTGAAGCGGGATACATTAAACTTTCCAAAGAAAAATTAACAAAGGAATTAGGAAAAGTAAAGTAATATTCTTCCAATAAATAAAACATCCACCCTAAAACAAGAACTGAAAACCATGAGTGGTTTAAAAACAGTTTTTGATAGGGTGGTTTACTATAATTAAATGAAAAATATAAGATTGCTCAAAGATCGATTCATCAGTAAAATATTTCTGGTGCTTACCCTCTTGTCTATTTCGACAGTAGTGTTGATTGCATTAGGATTATTCTACAAATCTATACCCATTTTAAACAGTACCTCACTTTATAATTTATTATTCTCCTCCGAATGGAAACCTTTTAAAGAAGCCTTCGGATTTTATCCTTTTATTGTTGGTACACTTTGGGTAACCGCAATTGCCATTATAATTGCTTTGCCTTTATCAATGCTGACAGCCATTTACCTTTCGGAATATGCTCACATTAGAGTACGAAAATTAGTTTTACCATTAATTGAATTATTATCTGGGATACCGCCTGTACTTTATGGTGTTTGGGGAGTCTTGGTAATTGTCCCTTTGATTCAGGATAAAATAGCGCCACATTTCGTAGAATTTACAACAGGTTATTCAGTGTTGGCGGGAGGAATCGTTTTGGCTATAATGATTTTCCCTCTTATTATCAGCATTGTAATTGAGGTGTTTGACAATGTGCCACAGGACTTACGAAACGCATCATTATCATTGGGTGCTACACAATGGCAAACTACCAAAAAAGTAGTTCTTCGTAAATCTTTTGATGGAATTGTAGCTGCTGTAGTTCTGGCAATTTCCAGAGCTTTTGGGGAAACCATAGCCGTTTTGATGGTTTGCGGCAATTTGGCTCAAGTTCCACATAGTCTATTCGATTCGGCTTATCCCCTACCAGCACTTATTGCCAATAATTATGGAGAAATGATGTCTATTCCGATGTACGATTCAGCATTGATGTTTGCGGCGCTACTCTTATTCGCCATTATCTTCTTATTCAATGCGGTGTCGAGAATTATTTTATATAGAATAGAAAAAAGCAATAACTAACAGGTATCAAAATGAGAAAAATAGAAGAAAATATATTCAAAGTTTTGATGATATTCAGCACTGTCATCATTAGCAGTACCTTGTTCATGATACTGTACACCCTTTTCTCGAGGGGTATTGGTTCGTTGAGTTGGGATATGGTTTCCAAAATCCCGGAAGGTGGTTTTTACATTGGTAAAGGAGGCGGTATTCTTAATGCCATAGTGGGATCGATCTATATCACTATTGGTTCCACTTTATTGGGACTTTTAATCAGTCTTCCAATTGTCATTTACATTAATGTGTATGCCAAAAGAAATGCAACTTTGGCTTCGATTACCCGATTGAGTTATGATATCCTGTTTGGCATTCCATCAATTGTGTATGGCGCTTTTGGATTTGCCATTATGGTCTATATGGGACTAAAAACCTCTTTATTGGCTGGAATTATCACGGTAACACTAATGATAATCCCGATTTTGGTGAGAGCCATAGACGAAGTAGTTCGGGTTGTCCCAGAAGACATGAGCAATGCTGTTTTTGCACTTGGCGGAACAAGATATGAAACGGCAAAAATCATATTGCGACAATCCATTCCAGGTATTATTACCGCAATATTATTGTCATTTGGTAGAGCTATTGGCGATGCTGCTTGTGTACTTTTTACGGCAGGCTTTACCGACAGCATCCCAACTTCACTCGATCAACCTGCTGCAACTTTACCGCTGTCCATATTTTTTCAGTTGAGCAGTCCTATTCAAGAGGTTCAAAATAGAGCGTACGCCGCAGCAGTTATCCTTACCATTATTGTTTTAATTATCAACATTGTTGCAAAAATAGCCAGCAAAAATCTTTCAAAAAATAAAATATGATCATCCAGCCACACATAAGTATCCAAAATTTAAATGTTCACATTGGTGAAAACCATATTTTAAAGAACATTAATCTTGACATTCCAGACAAGAAAGTGACCTCATTAATTGGTCCATCGGGTTGTGGAAAAACAACACTACTTAAAACCATGAATCGATTACTCGACCGTCAAAACGATGTACGCGTAGACGGTAAAGTCTTAGTCGATGGTGAAAACATTTACGATCCAAAAGCCGAAGTCACCCATATCCGAAAAAAAATGGGTTTGCTTTCGCAAAGACCTTTTCCGCTACCAATGAACATTTATGACAATATTGCCTATGGACAACGTATTCATGGAAACCACAACAGAGCATCCCTAGACGAAATCGTTGAAAAATACCTTCGTGGTGTTAATCTTTGGGACGAAGTAAAAGACAGACTAAAATCTCCTGCTACCCGATTATCCATTGGCCAACAGCAACGATTATGTTTAGCTAGAGGACTGGCGATTGAACCTGAAATTATTTTGGGTGACGAACCAACATCGGCATTGGACCCGATTTCGACCCAAGCCATTGAAGAATTGTTTATGGAATTAAAGGATAAATACACTATTGTTTTGGTTACGCACATTTTGCGTCAAGCCCGTAGAGTATCAGATTATATCGGTTTTGTATATATGGGAGAGATTATAGAATTCGGTCCTACAGAAGAAGTCCTTTTGAATCCAAAAGAAAAACTGACAAAGGATTATGTAAAAGGCTTTTTGGTTTAGTGACAAAAAAATAAATTCTATTTAAATTATAGAGTTTATGTACATTTGCCAAAAACTGAAATAGCCTTCATGAAAACCATTAGAATCTTTTGCCTTTTGTTAGTATGTTTTGTTTCCAAAGCACAGACCGAAAAAAATGTAGATCATCAAAGTTTACTTTGGACACGATATTACAACCAATTGACATTAAATAATAAATGGTCCATTCATACTGAATTTGACAATCGGATTTTCATGAATCCCGTAGAAAACAATTTATATGAAATGAGGATTCAAGGACGCTATAAAATCAATAACAACATAGAAGTGGGTGCAGGATATGCTTATTTCTCCGTTGCAACCCAAGTCCCCGAAGTCACTTATGATTTTAGAGTACCTGAATACAGAGGCCAACAGGACATAACTTGGAAGCAAGAATATGGTAACTTTACCCTGAATCAGCGCTTTCAAGTGGAAGAACGCTTTTTTCACAATGCCGATAAAGACGGATTGCTACCAGGAACTACTTACTATTGGAGACTCAGATACCGTCTTCAAGGGGAATTTTCCTGTTGGAAAAAACAAAGCCAATATTTAAAAGCGATTGTGTATGATGAGTTAATGATCAATGCTGGAGAAAAAGTTGTTAAAAACCCTTTTGACCAAAACAGGATTTACGCTGCTTTGCAATATGGTGTCAACAAAAATATAGCATTAGAATTGGGTTATTTAAACAGTTTCCAACAACGCGCAAGTGGTGTTGATTATTTTGACAGAGACATTATTAGGTTTACCTTTTTTCATAAAATAAACCTTCAAAAAAAGAGATAATAGAGAAAAATGCTCTTAAATTCCACCATATTATCAATCCAATTTTAAGAATTGATTAATGATGAATTAACTAAATTTTGTAAAAATAGACCGTAACTTTAATAGAAAAGTTAGGGCCATGAAAAATTTTGCAATTAAACTGACTTGGTTAACCACAATTTACCTTGTAGTTTTTGTAGCACTATGTCAAACAAAACTATTTTTCCCAGTTTTAATGGGTCTGTACCTTATTGGAGTAAGCTTACTGATATTTTTGATTTTTACCGTTTTGCATGATGAAGAATACAAAACAAATAAAAAATTTAAGGATTGGTATCGTGATAACTCTAAGAAAAATTTAGTTCACTAGGAAATCGTACTTTCAGAGCAAGACAAAAAAAGTCCCGATAAAATCGGGACTTTCTATTTTTATTTCTCTCTAATATAAATATCGATTGGCACTCCTGAGAAATCCCAGTTTTCTCTAATCTTATTCTCAAGGTAACGCTTGTAAGGTTCCTTAACATATTGTGGCAAATTGGCAAAAAACACAAACTGTGGCGTTTGAGTTGGCAACTGCATACAATATTTAATTTTCACATATTTCCCTTTGGTTGCTGGTGGTGGATATGCTTCAATCACTTTTAGCATGAATTCATTAAATTTCGAAGTCGGAATACGTTGTTGTTTATTTTCATAAACCTGAACAGTAGCTTCCAATGCTTTTAACAAACGTTGTTTAGTCAAAGCCGAAACAAAAAGAATAGGCACATCCGTAAATGGCATTAATTCTTTTTTGATTTTCTCTTCATAATCACGGGTTGACATCGTATCTTTTTCAACCAAATCCCACTTATTCACAAGGATTACAACACCTTTTCGGTTTTTCTCGGCTAACCAAAAAATACTTTGATCCTGACCTTCAAATCCACGGGTGGCATCAATCACCAAGATACAAATATCGGCATGCTCAATCGCACGAACCGAACGCATTACGGAGTAAAACTCCAAATCTTCTTTCACTTTAGCTTTACGACGAATACCTGCCGTATCAACCAAGTTGAATTCAAAACCAAAACGGTCAAACTTTGTATCGATAGCATCACGGGTAGTACCCGCAATATCAGTTACCATAAAACGTTCTTTACCAATTAATGCATTGATAAAGCTGGATTTCCCAGCATTAGGACGACCCACTACAGCAAAACGTGGCAAAACCACCGCTTCTTGAACAGGTTCTGGTTTCACTGGAAAAGCTTCAATTAAAGCATCCAATAAATCCCCAGTTCCGCTTCCAGAAATACTGGCAAACGTGTAATATTCTCCTAAACCAAGGTTATAAAACTCAAGAGCGTCTTTTTCACGCATGGCATTATCTACC
>NZ_DASTTN010000527.1:0-2661 GCF_035760125.1 Flavobacterium sp. | reverse complement strand
ATCTAAAGTAACTAATTTTTCTTTCAATTGCGTTCTTATGTTCTCAAATTCTATATTATATTCATTTGAAATTATGATTTTATCATTAATCATACTCCCTGTGCTTCCAAATAATTGAATAGAAACCATTTTGGTGTTTGCATCTAATGAAAATTCATGAAGGTCGGATGCCTTAATTAATCCCAATAAATATTCTTCTAAATTAGTAATTAATAATACTTCTTCTTCATCTATCATTCGGTCAATTGATTTGCCAAGTGCGGAATCTGCAACTGATTTTAACCAAGAAGCTCTATCATCTAGAGGAGAAATCAATCTTTTATAGAAAATAGATTGTTCAGTACCTAATAAACTTAAATTAACACTATTTAATCTACTTTGAATTTCTAATTTATAATTTTCAAAATTATTCGTTTCACAATAAAAAGAGTGAATTATTTTTTCTTCAATTCTATCAAGTAAAGCATCATACGCAGAACGAATTTCCCTGATAGCATCTTGAATATGATAAGTGTAAGACTTTAATAATTCTTCATCATCATTCATAGTAATGGAATGAAATCCTAAAGCATTTGGAAATTGGTTAAATAAAGCATCTTCTGGATCTTTAGCACTTTTAATAGCTTCTCTCAAACTTATAGCTTTAGGAGAAAGTCTTTTGGTATTTATTGTATAGTCATTCAAGCCTCTGTAAAAACGCAGAAAATTTCCAAAAATAGATAGAAAAGTACTTTTTGTTCCTAATTCATCATCGCCAACTTGAACTAACTCTTTGTAACTTTCTAAAAGGTTTACTTTTAAGCCAGAAACATCATAGCTCTTAATAGAATAATTTGTTGGTGATTTATGAATTAAATCTAAAACATCATCTGTTAGATAAGGTATAAATCCATTACTTTCATGGAATAACGCAAAATCTTCTTTGTTGATAATCAAAAACAATGGCACCCAAAATTCAGTAAAACCTTTTTTTAATTTAAAAGGAGCTTTACTCAAAATGTCATACAATTCACCCAAATTTCTTCTAGATGAATTAGCAGATCTTATAAAAGTATCACACTCTTCCCATAGAGGTACAAAAGTTTCATCACTTGGGGGGGAAAAAACAAAATGATTTAACTCATTACTTCTCGAATGTATCCCTGTATCTTTTACTAAAGTAATATAAATCGATTTCTCTGGCGGGAATTTATCATTTGGAAATCCTAAGTTTTCAACGCTTTCATTATTTAGTAAATGACGCACAAAAGATTTCCTTGCTGTGGTAATCTGAGGACTTAAAAATTCCTTGTTAACTAATTCATTCTTATAATGTGGCGTTCTTTCAAACTCAATATTACAAATTTTAGACAATGTTTCATTTAATTCCCTTTTAGATTTTATATTTTCAACTTCACCATTGTAAAACCAAATATTCTGGTCATTTGATTTGAATAAATTGTTTAAAACAAATTTTTCTAATTGCTGTTTATGAAATTCTAATTCCTTGTTTAATAATTTAATGGCATTTTTATCTTCTTTATGCTTATTAATTAGAAATTTAAGCTTGTTAATTGTGAAAATTTCATTGTGAATTTCATTAGAATTCTTATAAATAACAAAAAGATTACTACCTGTATTTGATGAAGATGCCTTAACATCTTTTTCTTTTATAGTAGTGTCAAAAATCAAGTTAATATAACCATCTAATGCACCTTCTGCATTGCTAATATTGTTTAAATTTGTTAAGATTCGGAATTCAAAAAAACGTGGAGTACCTTTTTCAAAAGAATTCTTTTTAACTAAAATAACTGGAAAATCCACTAAGTAAGAAATAGCATCAGTGACAGAAAAATCGTGATTGATTTCTTTTGAAACATCAGCCAATTCTTGTTCAATATCTAAATCTGTTCCTTCAAGGAAATTTATTTTATTACTATGCTTATAAAACCTAATAATACCAAACTTGTCTAGTTTGTCAATAGCTTTTTCAATAGCAACATCGTTGAATTCACCAGTATGATGAATATATTTGGATATAAATTGTTTATCAAATAAACCTCCAGCCTTTGTAAAAAGATTAGCTAGACAAATAGTTTTAATTATTTCGGAAACTAATTTATAATCGATATCTTCTATTAATTCTGCACGTTCTAACGCTCTGAAACAAGTTTGCCATTGTGCTCTATGTGGATTGTTAAAACTATAAATTTCACTACCCAACGTATTAATTAAGTAGTCAAAAACATTAGAAATAGAGTAAAATTTACCTTTAAATAAATTAATTGAAAACTTTGTGCTGTCATTTAAAAAAGTAAATAATGAGCGTTCATTTTGTCCGTAACGCTGTAAAGCATTAACTAAAATATTGGAGGATAACCAATCCAACGGATAAAGCGATTTTGCTAATTCTGTTGTGCTTACTTCGTTAAAAATAATAAGATTACTGCTTTTTATTGCTTTGTTTACTAAGTTGAAACTATCTTCATTTTTCTTTGGTAATTCAAAACGCTCAAGTTTTTTAGAAGCAAAAAACAATAATTGCTCAACAGGCTCATTAAAAAGTAATTCTATGAATCTACCCTTAATTTTTTCCCATTCTTGTCTTTCTGAAATATCTAATGATGCAGAATATGTTATAAAACTTTGGTGTAGTGAAATTATAAAAAGAACATTTTTAGT
>NZ_DASTTN010000526.1:0-8831 GCF_035760125.1 Flavobacterium sp. | reverse complement strand
TTGCCATAAACTAACCGTTTTTATCGCTTGTGTACTGGCTGAATAGCGTTCAATTCGTTTGGTCCATTTTCGGGGTAAGTTATGTGCCAAATATTCTGAAAAAGGGAGTGAATATTTAATCATAAACGGAGTCGTAAATACTGTTACCGCTGAAACTGCTACTACTATTGGGTACAGAAAAGAATTGGTTGCTTTTAAGGTTACTCCCAAAGTCGCAATGATAAAGGAGAATTCCCCAATTTGTGACAAACTCATCCCGGTTCTGATTGAATCTTTAAGCGGTTGTCCTGATAATATGGCACCAACAGTAGAGCTGATGGATTGGCCAAAAATAACTACAAAAGAAAGAATGATGACAGGAATGGCATGTTGATACAAAGCATCAGGATTGATTAACATACCAACCGATACAAAAAATACGGCACCAAATAAGTCTTTTACAGGTTTCACCAAATGTTCAATATGTTCGGCTTGTGTAGTTTCGGCAATGATGGATCCCATTATAAAAGCACCAAGTGCAGGTGAAAAACCAGCATTTGCGGCAAGAACAACCATCATCAGACACAGTGCAAGCGAAATGATGAGCAACATTTCGTCGGTGAGTAAATGTTTGGTTTTTTTGAGTACTGTTGGAATGATAAAAATCCCTCCCAGAAACCAAAGCACGAGAAAGAAGAGTAGTTTTAATACTGACATCAAAAGGTCACCACCAGAAAACTGGTTGCTCACGGCAACCGTTGATAATAGAACCATCATTAATATAGCCAGTATGTCTTGAACGATTAAAGAGCCAATTACAATTCCCGCAAATTTTTGCGTCTTAACGCCCAATTCATCAAATGATTTTAAAATAATTGTGGTCGATGATATAGAGAGAATTACCCCCAAAAAGATACTGTCCATTTTGGGCCATCCCAACCATTGGCCAACGGCATATCCCAGAATACACATGCTTACAATTTGTATTCCTGCGGTGATAGACGCTGTTCCGCCTACTTTCATTAATTTTTTGAAACTAAATTCTAGTCCTAAACTAAACAGTAAAAAGATAACGCCAATTTCGGCCCAAACTTCCACGCTTTTAATCTCTTTGACAGAAGGGAAAAAATCAAAATGGTTACCCGCCAAAAATCCCGCTATCAAATAACCCAATACCAAAGGTTGTTTGAGTTTTCTAAATATTAGAACAGCAACAGTTGCAGTTATTAAGATGAGTCCTAAATCACTGATCAAAGGGTTTAAATGGCTTGTGGTTTCTGATACTTCTGTAAATTGACTCATAAAGTGGCATTGTTGTTTATTATTGAAACAGTTTTTGAGTAAAAACCATTTATGGCTAATTTACGAAAAAAGAAAATTCTATATGGTTTGATTTTTTTGTTATTTAATTTTAGCCACAAAAAAAAAGCTACCCTAAAAAGGACAGCTTTTAATTAAAATAGTATGGTACTTATTAAATCCCCAAGAAATTACTTGGTGTGATTTGCATTAGTTCTGCTTTTATTTCTTCAGAAACATCAAGTGTTGCGATAAAACCGTGAATTGCATTTTTGTCAATTGCTTCGTTGGTTCTAGTTAATCCTTTTAATGCTTCATAAGGATTTGGATAGGCTTCACGTCTTAAAATAGTTTGAATCGCTTCGGCTACAACAGCCCAGTTTTTCTCTAAATCTTCATGAAATTTAGATTCGTTCAATAATAATTTATTCAAACCTTTCAAGGTAGCTTCAAAAGCGATTAAAGTATGACCTACTGGTACGCCGATGTTTCTCAAAACGGTACTGTCTGTCAAATCACGTTGCAATCTTGAAACTGGTAATTTAGCGGATAAATGTTCGAAAATTGCATTGGCAATTCCTAAGTTTCCTTCAGAGTTTTCAAAATCAATTGGGTTTACTTTGTGTGGCATAGCCGATGATCCAATCTCTCCCGCTTTAATTTTCTGCTTGAAATATTCCATTGAAACATATGTCCAAATGTCACGGTCTAAATCAATAATGATAGTGTTGATTCTTTTTAGAGCATCAAAAAAAGCTGCAAAATGATCATAATGCTCTATTTGTGTTGTTGGAAAAGAATGATGTAGTCCTAAGTTTTCTTGAACAAATTTGGTTCCGAATTGTTTCCAGTCAATTTGTGGATAAGCCACGTGATGTGCATTGTAGTTTCCGGTAGCTCCACCAAATTTGGCTGCAAACGGGATGTTAAATAATAAACGCATCTGCTCTTCCAAACGCTCCACAAAAACAGCAATTTCTTTACCCAAACGAGTTGGTGAAGCTGGTTGTCCGTGGGTACGGGCAAGCATTGGAATATCTTTCCACTCTTGACTCAATTCTTTTAATTTGGATGTCAAAGTAATTAACGACGGCATATATACTTTCTCAAAAGCGTCTTTTGTTGAAAGTGGAATTGCAGTGTTGTTAATGTCTTGAGAAGTTAATCCAAAGTGGATAAACTCTTTATATTCTGATAAACCTAGTTTTTCAAAAGCGTCTTTGATAAAATACTCAACCGCTTTTACGTCGTGGTTGGTTACTTTTTCAGTCTCTTTTATCCAAAGAGCATCCTCGGTAGAGAAGTTTTTATAAATGTCACGTAAACTTCCAAATAAATTAGGGTTTACGTTTTTTAGTTGTGGCAAAGGCACTTCGCATAAAGCAATGAAATATTCGATTTCAATTAATACGCGGTATTTGATTAATGCTTCTTCAGAGAAAAAAGGAGCTAGTGATAATGTCTTATTTCTATAACGACCGTCGATTGGTGATATAGCATTCAATTCGTTTAGAGTAGTCATTTTATGTTGTTTTTTCGAAAGGCACAAATATAAAGAGAATTTGGGGATTAGGGGTTACGAAATTTAAGGTTTGATAAAGAAATAAGTTATAAAAAATATAGCTATTCAATGAAATTATAGAGATTTTAAAATTAAGGGGTTGTTTTGTTTTAAGTTTAGTTTAAAATAAAGTTATATTTGTTTAATAAATATAATGGATAGATGAACAATGTAAAAAATATTTTCAGTATTAAGGATCTTGAAAATCTCTCGGGAATTAAAGCTCATACAATTCGAATTTGGGAAAAACGATACAATATTCTGCAGCCCATGCGTACCGATACTAATGTACGTTTGTATTCTTTGTCAAGTCTGCAAAAATTGTTGAATATTACTCTGTTATGTGATTATGGGTATAAAATTTCTAAAATTTCAACCTTTACCGATGAAAAGATAGTTGAAATGATTCGTGATATTGTTTCAAATAAAAACTCAAAAAACCATGCTTTAAATGCTTTTAAGATGGCTATGATGAATTTTGATCAAGAGCTTTTTTCGAATACCTATAATTGGCTACTGGAAGAAAAATCATTTAGGGAAATTTTTCATCAAGTATTTATTCCTTTGGTTGAGGATATTGGTTTATTATGGCAAACGGATACAATAATGCCTGCCCACGAGCATTTTATTAGTTGTTTGATAATAAAAAAAGTACTTGTAAATATTGAAAAAATTGAAAACGAAAGAAAAGTACAATCGGATAAAGCTTATGTATTGGCACTTCCGCTTAATGAAATTCATGAATTAGGATTGATGTATTTGCATTATGAGATTGTATCCAAAGGACATAAGGTTATTTATCTAGGGGAAAGTATGCCAATTGGTAATTTGAAAGAGTTAAAGAAGTATTATGGTTCAATTGTTTATGTTTCTTATTTTACGATACAACCCGAAATGAGCCTTGTTAACGATTATGTTGCTGATATGGGTTCCCAGTTGTTGGGTGATCATTCAGAAATTTGGCTAATAGGTAGAATGACTCAGTACATTGATCAAGATTTAATTCCTAATGATGTTAAAGTTTTTAATTCTATTTCAGATTTAGTAGAAAAGGTTTGATTTTTTGTTTAAGATTTTTGTACATTTGTTAAACAAATGAAAAAATCAATCTCAATAATAGGTTCTGGATTTTCGGCAATGGCTGCGGCTTGCTATTTGGCACAAAGTGGTCATATAGTGACAATCTATGAAAAAAATGCTTCAATAGGCGGCAGAGCGCGCCAATTGAAAGCTGAAGGTTTTACTTTTGATATGGGACCCAGTTGGTATTGGATGCCCGATGTTTTTGAACGTTTTTTTGCTGATTTTGGTAAAAAAACAACTGATTATTATGAACTAATAAAACTCTCCCCAGCGTACCGAGTTTATTATGATATTGATGATTTTATTGCCATTGCTGATAATTTACCTCAAATTGTGGCAGATTTTGAAGCTATTGAAAAAGGAAGTGGTCAAGTGTTAAAGGAGTTCATGTATGAAGCCAAAAACAATTATGATATTGCTATCAAAGAATTAGTGTATCGTCCAGGTGTTTCTCCTTTGGAATTGGTAACTGTTGAAACTGCTAAGAAAATAGGCCAATTTTTTAGTAATATTAGTAAAGACATTAGAAAGAAATTCAAAAACAAGAGATTGATTCATATTCTTGAATTTCCTGTTTTGTTTCTCGGCGCCAAACCATCTAATACGCCTTCGTTTTATAGTTTTATGAATTATGCAGACTTTGGTTTGGGAACTTGGCATCCTAAAACTGGTATGTTTGACGTAGTTCGGGCAATAGAAAGTCTGGCTAGAGAATTGGGCGTAACTTTTGTAACCAATGCCAATATTGAAAAAATAAATGTCGAAAATAAAATAGCTCGTTCAATTGTGGTCAATGGAAAAATGATTCCGTCCAATATCATTTTGAGTGGGGCTGATTATCATCATACCGAAACCTTATTGAATGAAGAGCATCGTGCCTATTCGAAAGCGTATTGGGATAGCCGAGTTTTTGCTCCATCGTCTTTATTGTTTTATGTAGGTTTTAATAAAAAAATAAAGAATATTTCGCATCACGCTTTGTTTTTTGATGTTGATTTTGAACAGCATGCCAAAGATATTTATGATGAACCACAATGGCCAAAAGAACCTTTATTTTACGCCAATTTCCCATCATTGACGGATAAAACCGCTGCGCCAGAAGGTATGGAATCCGGTTTTTTTCTGGTTCCTCTAGCTCCCGGAATAGAAGATACCGAAGTCTTAAGAGATGAATATTTCGATAAAATAATTGAACGTTTCGAAATTATAACCCAACAAACCGTAAAAAGAAATATCATATTTAAACAATCTTTCTGTAAAAATGATTTCGTTTCGGAGTACAATTCATATAAGGGAAATGCTTACGGAATGGCAAATACGCTTTTGCAAACCGCTTTTTTGAGACCAAAACTCAAAAGCTCCAAAGTGAAAAACTTATATTTTACTGGACAATTAACTGTTCCCGGGCCCGGAGTTCCTCCCGCATTAATTTCTGGGAAATTAGTATCTGAATTAATAGTAAAACAACTTTTAAATCAATAGTCATGAAACAATTATTTGATGATGTGTCCTTTAAGTGCAGTAAATTGGTAACCAAGAATTACAGTACTTCGTTTTCTATGGCGGTTTATATGTTGGCACCCAGTATTCGCAATGCCATTTATAGTGTATATGGATTTGTACGTTTTGCTGATGAAATTGTAGATTCTTTTCACGGTTATGACAAAGAAGATCTAATCAATGACTTTGAAACTGAGTATTACAAAGCCATGAAAGCGGGTATCAGTTTGAATCCGATTTTGAATTCTTTTCAGCAAACGGTAAAGGATTATAATATTACTGACGAAATGATTCAATCATTCCTCAAAAGCATGAAACTCGATTTAATCAAGTCTGATTATCACAGCAAAGAGGAATACAACGAATACATTTACGGTTCTGCCGATGTAGTGGGATTGATGTGTTTGAAAGTATTTGTAAAAGGGGATGAAACCAAATACAATCAGCTAAAAGACCAAGCTATGCGATTGGGTTCTGCTTTCCAAAAAGTGAATTTCCTTCGGGATTTAAAAGATGATAATTTACTATTGAATCGTAATTATTTTCCTGGAGTCAATTTAAAATCTTTTGATGAAAAGTCGAAGAAAGCAATAATCGAGGAAATTGAGGAAGATTTTAGAATCGCCTATCAAGGAATTATAAAATTACCTTTGGAAGCCAAATTTGGCGTTTACACAGCTTATGTTTATTACAAAAAACTGCTCAAAAAACTGGCGCACACACCTTGTAACGAAATTGGGAATACAAGAATTCGGGTTTCTAATTATTCCAAAGCAGGATTGTTGGCCCAATCATTCGTATCTTACAAGCTTAAGTTAGTTTAGGAAAATTTGCATAATTTTTTAATATAATAAAATAATATGATTTCCTTTTTGATTTTTTTAGGTGTTTTTTTATTCATGGAATGTGTTACATGGCTCACGCATAAATACATTATGCATGGACTGATGTGGTATTTTCATGCCGATCATCATCAACCAAAATATGAGCATACATTCGAGCGAAATGATATATTCTTTCTGATTTTTGCCACACCCAGTATTGTTCTTTTTTATTTTGGAGTGCAAGGCGGAATGAATTATTTGTTTTTCATCGCCCTAGGCATAACCTCTTATGGTTTTTGTTATTTTATGATTCACGACGTATTGATTCATCAACGTTTTAAGTGGTTCAAAAGAACTAAAATAAGTATTTAGTTGGCTTGCGTAAGGCTCACAAAGTGCATCATAAACATTTGGGAAAACAGGATGGGGAATGTTTTGGAATGTTGTTCGTGCCTTTTAAATATTATAAAATCTAAGATGTCATTATACCTTTTTTTGAATATTGCTTCCTTCTTGATTCCGTTTCTGTATAGTTTCGAAAAAAGAATGAAATATAGTAAACGTTGGAAAGTCATAATCTCTTCTTTGATTATTACTGCGTCATTTTTTATTATTTGGGATATTATTTTTACCAAAATGGGAGTTTGGAGCTTCAATCCAAGATATCATTCTGGGATAGAATTTTTTGGTTTGCCAATAGAAGAGTGGCTTTTTTTTATTTGCATCCCTTACGCCAGTATATTTATTCATTTTTCTTTTCAGTATTTCTTACCGAATGTGGCTTTAAGCGATACTGTCGTAAAAAGGATTTATTGGATTTTGATGTTTGTTACGATTCCTATCGTAGCATTTAATTATGATAGATGGTACACTTTTGTAAATCTTAGTTTGTTTATAATTGTTTTAACAATAGCCGTTTTTAAGTTTTCGGCGATTTTAAAAACCTATTTCATTACTTTTTTAATCATTTTGATTCCGTTTTTACTCGTAAATGGAATTCTGACCGGTAGTTTTATAGAGGAACCAGTTGTTTTTTATAATGATAAAGAGAATTTAGGCATTCGATTGGGAACAATACCAGTTGAAGATTTTGGTTATGCTTTTACAATGTTGTTGATGAGTTTAGTTTTGATGAAAATAATTGATAGAAAAAATGAAAATATATAAAAAAGAAAGTGTCCAACACATTAATGCATCACTCGATGAATGTTGGGAATTTTTTTCCAATCCTAGGAATTTGCAAAAAATAACTCCTGTGTCTATGGGATTTCAAATCACCGATTTTGACAGCCAATCCATGTATGCAGGACAAATTATTCAGTACAAAGTTTCACCTCTTTTGGGATTAAAATTAAGTTGGACTTCCGAAATTACTCAGGTTAAAGACAAAGCTTATTTTATAGATGACCAACGTTTTGGCCCCTATAGTTTTTGGCATCATAAACATTTTTTTGAAGCAACTGCAAATGGAGTCAAAATGATCGATATAATTCATTATGCATTGCCTTTGGGTTTTTTGGGACGAATTATGAATGTTTTAATCGTCAAGAATAAACTGAATGAAATCTTTGATTATCGTTCTCAAAAAGTTAATGAACTTTTTAATTTAAAATAATGGCTAAACAGCAAGTATCTATTTTTTGGTTCAGACGCGATTTGCGTCTCGAAGATAATGTGGGGTTGTATCATGCATTGCAATCTGAGCATCCTGTCATTCCTTTGTTTATTTTTGATACTGATATTCTGAATAGCCTACCAAAAAATGATGCACGCGTTGGTTTTATACACGAATCACTCAGTAAAATAAATACAAAATTGAATGCCGTTGAGAGTTCAATTTTAATCAAAAAAGGAACAACAATAGAAGTTTGGAAATCCCTTTTTCAAGAGTTTATCATTTCGGAAGTTTTCTTCAATAAAGATTATGAACCCTATGCTATTAAGAGAGATTTAGCCATTTCAGCATTGGCAAAAGAAAATAATGCTCTTTGTTTTTCTTTTAAAGATCAAGTCATTTTTGAAGAAAACGAAATCACAAAATCCGATGGATTGCCTTATACCATTTATACGCCGTACAAAAATAAATGGTTGGAAAAATACAAATCCTTGGCACCGCATCAAGAGTATGTGACACAAAATTACTTATTCAATTTTCATAAAAATCTTTTTGATTTTCCGTCTTTGCAACAAATAGGTTTTGAGGAAAATGATATAAAAGTAATTCCTTATAACCTCACGGAGATTGAAAATTACCACGAAACTCGCGATTTTCCAGCTATGGACAGCACTTCGTATCTTTCTCCCCATTTACGCTTTGGAACAGTAAGCATCCGAAAATTAGTCAATTGGGCGGCTCGAAAAAACGATGTCTTTTTGAGCGAATTGATTTGGCGGGAATTCTTTATGCAAATCCTATTTAGCTTTCCTAAAGTAGTCACTCATAATTTCAAATCGGCTTATGATGGAATTCAGTGGCGCAACAACGAGGAAGATTTCAAGCGCTGGTGTACTGGAACTACCGGTTATCCTATGGTCGATGCAGGAATGCGCCAACTCAATGAAACAGGCTATATGCACAATAGAGT
>NZ_DASTTN010000525.1:0-17486 GCF_035760125.1 Flavobacterium sp. | reverse complement strand
GCAAAAGCAAGGTTCTGGCTCATGAGTAAATAGTTGTTTTAAAAAATTAATAAAATGTGGTTATTCTTTTGTACTTATATTTTGTAATCTGTAATCTACTGCTTTTTGGTATTAAAATACTTTCTTTTTAGAAAAAATTTTACATTTCAACAATGTAATCAACTGCAAAATATCATATGTATTTTAATTCCATTCTTTTTTTATGAATTATTGAAGCCAAATGTAAAATAAAAATATTTATTTTTAATACTTATAAATGTGTTTTTTACATTTATTTTTAATTTAGCACAAAACAACGCAAAACAGTACGATTAACCTGTTTAATTATAATTATTACGATGCAAATTCGGGACTGGTTCGAATCTTTTGTTCCCATTTCCAAGCACTGTCCATGGCTTCTTCCAGTGTCGAAACAGTTTTCCAACCCAAAACAGTATTCGCTTTATCGGTATTGGCGTAGGCCTCAGTCACATCACCTTCTCTTCTTTCCACAATTTTGTATGGCAATTTTTGACCACTTACTTTTTCAAAAGCGGCAATCACTTCCAATACGGAACTTCCTGTTCCTGTTCCCAGATTGAAAATCTCTAATGGCTCCAAATTCTTTTTATTCAATAACCTTTGCAATGCAATTACGTGCGCTTTCGCTAAATCGACTACGTGAATATAGTCGCGAACACAAGTTCCATCGACTGTTGGATAATCATTCCCGTAAACTGATAATTCGGCACGCAAACCCATTCCTGCTTGAGTGATAAATGGAACTAAGTTTTGAGGAACTCCGATAGGCAATTCCCCAATTTCTCCAGAAGGATGTGCACCGATAGGATTGAAATAACGAAGTAAAATAGCATTTATACCACTTACCTTAACTACATCAGAAATAATCTCCTCGCCTATCTGTTTTGTATTCCCGTAAGGAGACAAAGCTGGCTGAATCGGAGTTGTTTCGGCAATAGGCATCACTTCGGCTTGACCGTAAACTGTACAAGATGAGCTAAAGATAAAATGTGCTTCTTTCTTTTTCTCTAATTCCTGCAAAATATAAACTAAAGCTCCCAAGTTGTTTTCATAATACAACAATGGATTTTTAACGCTTTCGCCAACAGCTTTGGAGGCTGCAAAATGAATTACTCCCGCAACATCATTATGCTCCATAAAGAAATTTTGAACAGCCATTTTTTCTCTCAAATCGATTGCAGAAAAAATCGGTTTTTTACCAGTAATGCGTTCAATACCGTCTAAAACTTCAATAGAAGAATTCGACAAATTATCTATAACGACTACTTCAAAACCTTGATTTTGCAATTCGACAACAGTATGGGATCCTATGAAACCCAAACCACCTGTAACTACTATCTTACTCATTTTATTTGTTTTTATAATGCACCTCTGGTAACGCTTTCAATACTGCAGCACTTTTTTCTGGAGTAATATCTCTTTGTGCCTCTCCCATCATTTCGTAACCTACCATAAATTTCTTCACAGAAGCCGAACGCAACAACGGTGGATAAAAATGCATGTGAAATTGCCATTCTGGGTGTGATTCCCCATCCGTCGGCGCCTGATGAATTCCAGAAGAATACGGAAAAGACGTTTCAAAAAGATTATCGTATTTTATCGTTAATGCCTTTAAAATTGAAGCATAAGCCGAAACTTCTTCTGAAGTGAACTCCGTTATTTTTGTAATATGTCTTTTGCTTATAACCATCGTTTCAAATGGCCAAATTGCCCAAAAAGGAACCAATGCCACGAAATGTTCATTCTCAATTACGATACGTTCCTTTAGTTTTAATTCTTCTTTCAAGTAATCCAGTAAAAGATTGCTCTGATTTTTCTCGAAATAATCTTTCAAACTATTTTGTGTTTTCTCTACTTGTGTTGGCAAAGAAGATTGCGCCCATATTTGCCCGTGAGGATGCGGATTACTACAACCCATTACGCTTCCTTTGTTTTCAAAAATCTGAACGTGGTTGATGTAATCTACACTTCCTAATTCAGTGTATTCCTTTTGCCAAGTTCTAATAATAGTCTCAATTGATGGAAGATCCATTTCCGGCAAAGTCAAATCATGTCTTGGCGAAAAACAAACCACTCTGGCAATACCGCGTTCCGGTTTTGCTTTGAAGAAAGTTGGTTTTGTTTCTTCTTCAAATGCAATCGGTTCTTGTTTAACAGCCGCAAAATCATTCTCAAAAACAAAACTCGATTCATACTTCGGATTATTTTCACCATTGGCACGAACGTTCCCTGGACACAAATAACAAGTTGCATCATATTCCGGAAGCGCATCCGTATGAATTTTTTCGTTCTGTCCTTGCCAAGGCCTTTTCGCCCTGTGCGGAGACACCAAAACCCATTCGTTAATTAATGGATTGAAGCGTCTGTGCGGATCTTCATAAATATCAAACTTTTTCATATTAATTCATATTATGTAATGATGTACCGTTTCCGATTTTCACATCATAAATTTTCAATTCTATATCAAAAGCCTCTTTATACAACTTAGTAAGTTTTGATTTAATAGCTTCTTCTTCTCCTTTTTTAATCAAATTGATGGTGCAACCACCAAAACCGCCTCCCATTAATCGTGACCCTATTACTGCTTTCTCTTCTTTTAGAGTATCAACAATAAAATCCAACTCATCACAACTTACCAAATACTCTTTGGACAAACCTTCGTGTGTATCAAAAAGTAATTTCCCTAGCGCTTCGATGTCTCCTTTATCCAAAGCTTCGCAGGCAAGTGCAACACGATGAATTTCTTTAACAACATAATGACATCTTACAAATACATTAGGAGTCATTTTATCTTTTAATTGTAGCACATGGCTTTCGGTACAATCCCTGAAGCTGGTAATCTCCGGAAAGTTACTTTTTATAATCGAAAGACCTTCTTCGCACTCTTCTCTTCTGGTATTGTAAGCCGAAGAAAACAGAGAATGCTTTACATTACTATCAAATAAAATAAGGGAATAATCATTGAAATCAGCGTTGTGGTATTCGTATTCCAATGTTTTGCAATCAATTTTTATGACTTTATTTTCTAAACCCATAACACTCGAAAACTGGTCCATAATCCCGCAATTGATTCCAACCCAGTGTTCTGCTTTTTGCCCCATTAGAGCAATATCCACTTTAGGAATTGACAGATTATAAAGTTCTTTTATTCCGAAAATCGTACCACACTCTAAAGCTGCCGATGAAGACAATCCCGAACCAACAGGAATGTTACTGCTAAAAACACAATTGAAACCATCGAATGAAAAGCCTTTATCCTGCAATTGCTTGATTACACCTAAAATATAATTACTCCAAACCACTTTGCTCAATGAAATAGTTTGAGTCAAATCAACTTCAAATTCTTCATTCAAGTCTATGGCAACAATTTTGGATTTCTTTGAATTGTTTTTTGCGAAAGCGAAACAAATGATTTTGTCGATCGCAGCAGGCAAAACATAGCCATCATTATAATCGATATGTTCTCCAATGATGTTAATTCTTCCCGGGGAAAGCACTATTTTTTCAGGAGCGTTACCAAAAGTTTCCTGAAAAAAAGCCGTCGTTTTTTTTATTAATAAATCGTTCATTATTTTGAAATTGTTAAAATATTAGATTTTAAAATTGTACTGGAAGCCTGAACAACAATTTTCTTTTTTAGATCTTTTGCTTTAAAAAGTATGGTTGCAATACCCGCTTCAGCTTTTTATTTATTTCGTAGATACCAAGGTCAATTTACCACTCTTGAGCCCAGCACCATTTACTTCAAGTTTTATATCACCAGTAGCTGTTGTCGATTTTACAAGCACTACTAATTTTCCGCTAAAAAGTTTCATGGTATCTTTATGAAATATTTCGAGTGAAGTAGCATCGCCATTGCAGGCAGCCCTGTAAGTACCCGCTCCTGTAACCTTAAATTTTAACTGATTAGTCGCCGTAGGACAAAGAATTCCATTTTTATCAACTACAGATACTGTTACAAAGGAAATATCCTCGCCATTGGCTGTGATTGTTTTCCTGTCTGCGTCTAAAACAATTTGATAAGGTTTACCGGCAGTATGTACTTCTTCTTCGGCAACAGCTTTACCATTGTCATCAAAAGCCACAACTTTTACCGTTCCCGGTTCATATTTTACATCCATCCACATCAGACGATAGCGATTCTGAGGTGTGTTTTTATTTTTTTTCTGAACTCCCATACTTTTTCCATTAACAAAAAGTTCGGCGCTGTTGTAACTCGTATATACAAAAACAGGGGTTGTCTCTCCTTCACGGCCTTCCCAGTTCCAGTGCGGGAGGATGTGAAGCGTTGATTCCTTTGTATTCCAACGGCTTCGGTATAAATAATAACGATCTTTAGGTAAACCGGCTAAATCGTTAATTCCGAAATAAGAACTTCGGGACGGCCAGCTTTCGTCATAAGGTGTAGGTTCTCCTAAATAATCAAAACCAGTCCAAACAAATTCGCCAATTACCCAAGGTTTATCATCTTGAAGCACAAAATCTTCATCAGGCACATTCGACCAGCTGCATGCTTCCAAATCATAAGATGAAGACTGAAAATCAGGATACTGTTTCATTTTCTCTTGAACCACAGGGAATTTATAAATCCCTCTAGAGCTAACCGTTGAAGCTGTTTCTGAACCTAAAATAAACCCTTGCGGAAATTTATTAAATGCCTCATCATATAAATGCACGCGATAATTCAATCCCGGAATATCCAGTAGAGCTCCAAAACCAGATTCCATAGTCGCTTTTACCTGATCCATACCAACCGTTACTGGACGTGTTGGGTCTTCTCTATGAAAAATTTCCTGCAACCACTTGGCTCGTTTTACACCAGCTTCTCCCCATTGATCTGGCACTTCATTTCCAGAACTCCACATCACAATAGAAGGATGATTTCTTGTTGCCTGCACTAAACTAACAATGTCTTTTTCGGCATATTCATCAAAAAAACGGTGATAACCATTTTCTACTTTTGGCTTTGCCCATTCATCAAAACTCTCCGCTAGAAACATAAAACCCATTTCATCTGCCAACTCAAGCTGCTCGAAAGAGGGCATATTGTGCGAACTGCGTATCGCATTACAGCCCATGTCTTTTAATATCTTCATTTGCCTGCGCAGTGCGGCTTTATTTACTGCAGCTCCGAGGGGACCAAGATCGTGGTGAAGACAAACCCCTTTAAATTTGGTTATCTTTCCATTAAGGCTAAAACCTTTATTGGCCTCATATTTTATTTCACGAATTCCAAAACGTGTTGAAATTTCATCTTTCAACTCTTTTCCAACATACAATTGGGAAACCGCTTTATACAAATAAGGGGTTTCGGGACTCCATAATTTTGGCTTTTCTACTTTTATATTTTGATCGAACTCATTTCCGAATCGAATAGTCGATTCTTCTGAATTTAATTTGTGCCCGTCAGCATCAAAAATAGTGGTGACTAAACGAGTATTTTCTCCAGAAGCTTTAGTCTTAATATTAACTTTAGCAACTTCTTCACTTATAAAAGGTGTCGTTACAAACTGCCCCCATTGGTCAATGCTTTCGTTATTTTTCACAATAACACTTACTTTTCGATATAAACCGGCACCAGGATACCAACGTGAAGCAAATTCTTTATTGCTTAGCTTTACTGATAATGTGTTTTGTCCTTCTTGAATGAATTGGGAAACATCAAAATAAAAGTAGCTATAGCCATATGCCCATTCTCCAACTTTTGTTCCGTTTAAATACACTTGAGATTCGCTCATTGCACCTTCAAAAAGCAAGAGTATTTTTTTTCCTTTTGACCCTTTAGGCAATGTAAATTTATTGCGATACCACGCTGTTCCAATATGAGGTAAAGCACCTGTTCGCCCAGTTTTTTCGGTAGCCACTTTTTCTCCGTTTTGAACAATGGCAACCTTCTGAATGTCTACATTTTTATCAAAAGGCCCGTAAATTGCCCAATCATGTGGAACAGTTACAGATTCCCATTTTGAATCATTAAAATTTACTTTATACGCCTCTTCATAATCACCTTTTTGAAATTTCCAATTGGTATCTAGCACTTTAACCTCTCTTGTTTGGGACAAAGCCATTTGTGTAAATGCTAAAAATATAACGAGAATACTTATCAGTTTCTTCATTTTTAAACCTTTATAAATTATTTAATATCGATGCGCTTTTTAAGCTGAATAGTCAAACCTATTCTTTAAAAGCATCCAGTGCCATTGAAGGTTTTCCATCTGATCTCCAAGCACTCAATTCATATTTACTCCATGATTTAGCACCTTCAGGCTCCCAATAAATTACACCAAGTCCTTTATTATTTGGTACTGCTTTTACTGCTTTTATAACAGCTACTAACATGTCGTGCGTGTTTTGCTCTTGAGTATCAATTCCACCAACCTCAACAACCATCACTTCTTTGTCGTATCTAGCCGCCATATCATTTAGATTATTAGCTAAATCGGCAATATTTTCTTTATAATCAGTTTTAATCCAAAAAGGGTAATATGACAATCCAATCACATCATACTTCACATTATTTGCTTTTGCATTATCAAAAAACCATCTGAACTTTTTACTGTTATTTCCTTCGTCTAAGTGAACAATAACTTTGATATTCTTATCTACAGCTTTGGTCGCATCATAACCTTTATTGAGTAATTGTGCCAATTGATTGAAGTTGTCTGTACTTCCTTCTGGCCAAAGCATACCACCAGGAATTTCATTGCCAACCTGTACCCATTCTGGTGTAATCCCTACTGATTTCAAAGCTTCCAAAACATCGGTTGTGTGAAAATAAACATCATTCAATAATTCTGAGAAAGTATGATTTTTCCATTCCAAAGGTTTATTTTGTTTGCCAGGATCTGCCCAAGAATCACTATAATGAAAGTCAATCATGATTCGCATTCCCATTTTTTGTGCACGGATTGCCATTGCTACCGTTTCTTCCTTACTACAATGACCAGTTGACGGATCATTCGAAGGATTTACCCAAACACGAAGTCTAATGGTATTCATTCCTCGGTCTTTCAACAATTGCAAGCAATCTTTTTTAGTTCCGTCGGCATCATAAAATTTATATCCGGTAGCTTCCATTTGTGGCAACCAACCCACATCGGCTCCTTTGGCGAAAGCATCTTCTTTGGGTTGTTGGATTGTTTTATTGGTAGTACAATATGTAAAAACCAATACTAAAAGAATTATTAATGAACTATATATTTTTTTCATCTTCTTCTAATTTAAACTGAAAACTTGCAAAACTGGTAAGGCCTTATTATCAAAATCATAAAGCGCTTGGTTTTCGAAAGTAGAACCATTCTTGGCTTCATCTCCTTTGAATGAAATCCATTCCCCTCCCCAATATGAAAATCCAATTCCGCTTTGAGAGGTTTTTAAAAGACTTTTTATTGCCAACATATAACTTTTTTGTCCATCAGGAGTTGCAGTATAACTAGAAACCAGTTGTTCTTCTTTACCTACAATGTTATTCGTCCAATCATTCCAGTTTAATGTGAATGGATAAGCAGTCTCCGCAATAACAACTTTTTTACTGAACTTACTTCCCAAAGCATCAATCGTGCTTTTTACAACAGCCAAATCTTTACCATGCCAAACTGGATAATAGGAAAGACCTATATAATCGTAATCTACACTTTTAACTTTGGTAAAAAACCAATTGGTGTCTGATGCGCTTACACCTGCATAATGAATCATTATTTTTGTTTTTGGCGCTTTACTTCTAATGGTAGCACTGGCAGTCGACAACAAAGCAATGCATTGCGCCTCTTGATTAATCAAATGTCCTTGAGGCCAAAGCAAACCACTATTTATTTCATTACCAATTTGGATAATATCAGGATTAATCTCTGTTATGATTGTAGATGTGTAAGTGGCGACAGCCGTTTTCAAATCGGCAAAAGACAAGTCCTTCCATTCGGCTGGAGTAGTCTGGGTCCCTGGATCTGCCCAAGTATCAGAATAATGAACGGTAAGCCAAACTTTTAAACCTGCTTGTTTAACACGTGTGGCAAGTGCTTTTACCTCAGTTAATCCAGAATGTCCGCCCGCTGGATTTTTCCATAAACGGATTCGGATTGTGTTGCAACCAGCATTTTTCAAAGTGGTAAGCATATCTTCGGTCTTACCATTATTGGTAAAAACAACTCCAGCGCTTTCGATCTCAGGAAGAAATGAAATATCCGCAGCTCGGATAAAGTCATCAGCTACAACCGGAGGATCTACTACAGGTGTATCTGGAGAATCGCTGCTGGAACAGGCAAATTGAATAGCCAGCAGAGCGAAAAGTGAGAGTATAATTAGGGCTTTCTTCATTGTGATTCTATTTTTAGAATGATTGGAACTTATAACTAGTGTTATGAGAGTATTTCTCCCCTTTTTTTAAAATAGCACTAGGAAAATGTTCGTGATTAGGCGCATCCGGAAAGTTTTGTGTTTCAAAACAAATTCCACTTAATGGATGATAATCAGCATTTTCTTTTCCTTTCACCGTATTAAAACAATTTCCTCCAACATAGATGTGAACTCCAGGCTGATCGGTATACACTGTCATTTTTAAATTATTGTTTTTATTAAAAAGTGAAGCCGCAAATTCATCCTTTTTGTCCAAAACAAAAGTGTTGTCTATTTTGGAAGGACATTTTTTTGGCGTAAAAAAATCAAAGTCGGTATTTTCTATTTCCAAAAACCTACCAGTTGGAATATTTTCATTGGTAGTTTCCAACATTCGGTGAGTGTTTACTATTAATTCCTGATTTACCACACTAGATGAATGACCGTCCAAATTAAAATAACTGTGATGGGTCAAATTCACCACGGTATCCGCTGTAGTTTTTGCGTTATATTGAATAATCAGTTCGTTTTTTTCTGATAGTGTATAAGTAAGTTCAACAGTCAATTTTCCTGGATAATTCTCTTCCCCAGCTGGGCTGGAATACGTCAGGGTTATTGCTGATTTTCTGCCTGAATGTACTTTTTTGACTGTCCAATTTTTTTGACTAAATCCAATGAAGCCACCATGTAAGGAATTATCATTGTTATTTTTATTCAGAACAACCTTTTGCCCATTCAAATTAAAAGCGCTGTTGTGAATTCTACCAGCATATCTTCCTACGGTAGCTCCCAAATAAGGAGGACTTACCAAATTAAATGACTGTATATAAGAGTCTAAAGTATCAAAACCCAAAACAACATCAACAGTGTCTCCATTTTTCAAAGGCATTTTCAATTCGGTCATTGTTGCCCCATAAGTGATTACCTTAAACTTCATTCCATTTTTGTTGGATAATTCGTAAGAGTATATCTCCTCTCCATCTGGCATTAAGCCAAACAATTCCTTTACAGAAGTGGTTTTAATTTGTGAATTGCGTTTTATTTCCATTGTTTTATTATGAAATTTGAAATTCAAATGTAGAATAAAATCTAAATTATACATACCAGTACCTACCAGTTTTTGATTTTAAAAAGAAACCTCGAATGCTTATCATTCGAGGTTTCTTTTAAGACGTGTACCCGTTTATTTTTTTCACAGCGTTATTTCACTTCTGTTATTTCGAGTACCACACTAGTTCTCATTAAATTTACATTCGGATTAATACCAACCTTCATAAGAAAATCACCAGAAAAAACATTTTCAGAAGGTATCGTCGAACTAGTTCCTGGATATAGATTCAATTCTTTTATTGCATATTTTTTATTTGGATCTAATCCTTTCAAAACTACCGGAAGTGGCGTTGCTGTTAACATAAATCGATTATTAACCAAATAATTAAAAACAACTGCTTTGCCTTTGTCTTTATCAACATACATTAATGCCGAAATATCATTTTCATGAGGATTCACTAAACGATACAAATCACCATGCCAAACAACATCTTTGAATGAATTATAATTTTTTATTGCTTCTTTGCAAAACAATTTATCCTTATCATTTAAATGACTCACCACAATATCAAATCCCAGCTTACCCATGCTTGCAACATCGACTCTGAATTTTAAAGGTTGTTTTCCCCAGTCGGTCACATGATTATCCGTTGTAATAGAAGGAAAGAAATAAGAATAATCCCATTGCATAAATATTCTTTCAATAGGCTCGGTATCATCACTTGGCCAGAATTCCGTAAAGTATTTTAACATTTCATAATCACCACGCCCTCCTCCACCAGAGCATAACATCATAGGAGCTTTAGGATATTTAGCACGGATTCTCTCTAGTACTTTATACAAACCTCTTATATAATCAACATATAAATTAGATTGTGGAATACCTTTTTTATTAAGGTAGGCTGAGTATGCATTGTAAATCACGGCATTACAATCCCATTTTATAAATGCCAATTCAGGATTTTTTACAAAAAGGTCATCTACAATTCCAAACACAAAATCCTGTACTTCCGGATTTGACAAATCAAGAACTAATTGGTTTCTATAATACACTTCTGGTCTTTCCGGTTGTCGAATTACCCAGTCTAAATGCTTTTCATATAACTCGCTTTTAGGATTTACCATTTCAGGTTCAATCCAAATTCCAAATTTAATTCCTTCTTTTTTGGCTTCTTTCACTAAATAGCCTAACCCATGAGGTAATTTCTTTGCATTCTCTTTCCAGTCACCAAGACCCGCTTTATCATCATTTCTAGGATATTTATTTCCAAACCATCCATCATCTAATAAGAACATATCAACCCCAATATCTTTAGTATCTTTGAACAAATCGGCAATTTTATTTTCATCAAAATCAAAATATGTAGCTTCCCAATTATTTAACAATGTAAGGCGTTGTCCTTCCCCATCTAAGACTCTATATTTTCTTGCCCAGTCATGAAGATTTCTACTGGCCTCGCCAGTACCATTATTAGATAAAGCATATATTAGAGAGGGTGTTTTAAAAACTTGGTTCGCAGGCAAAAGATATTCAGAAGCATATGGATTAACCCCTGCAATAAGACGAAGATTTTTTGACGAATCAATTTCAAAATCTAATTTAAAATTACTGCTCCAAGCCAATTGCCCTAGCATAACTGTCCCATCAGTATCTGAAGCAGGTTTTCCAAAAGATAAAATAAAATTAGGATTTTGAAGCAACATCGCTCTTGTTCCCAGTTTAGAATCAACCGTTCTAATTCCTTGCAAAAGTTTTGACTCAATAGGCTGCATTTCTTTTAAATACTGCCCTTGAAAACTGGTCAAATAAAAATCCTTATTGGTGAAATATAAATTGGCTGAAGCAAATTTCTGCAACAGAACCGGCTTCTTTTCATTATGTTTTATTTCCGACCATTGTTCGATTACATTCTCTTTTGCCCAAATTTTATAAAACAAAGTCACCTCAAATGGATAAACTGGATCTTTTAAAACGATACTTGTAATAGAAGAATTAGCGTCAACTTTTTCTGTTTTATGACTTACATATTTAAGTTCCAAAGATGGATTCCCATCTGCATGTTTTACTTGAATAGCTGGCTCCGAAAGATTCCAAGTTCCTGCCGGAGTATAGGCTCCATTGTAAATTCCTGCATTTTCATCTTTGAAATTATAAGCTCCAGAAACCGCTAGATATTCACTAGCATTTGCCAGAGGCTTCCCAAAATAGACTGTCATCAAACGATTATTATTATCTGTTTGCAACAAGATCATATTGCTATTGGTTGCGATAGGTATTGTAACTTTTTGCGCCCATAAACTGATGACACCAAACATAAAAAACAATGTAAACACCCGTTTTTTATTTAAACTGAATTCTATTCTTTTCATAATAATTAATTTTAACGTCATCCTTTCTTTCAGCCCAATTTATTTCACTCCTATTTATAATTTCTAAAATAGGAGTGAAATTTTATTTTTTTATTTTTTTTTAGGTTTGATAACAAACCCATAACTGTATTCTTTATTTTTCAATTGATATTGTTCGTGTGGCAAAGCTCCCCAACTATTATCTCCGCCCACACCTCTTTGCGCTAAATCGACACACACTACAACTTCATGACGTGGTGTAATATCATTAATATGACGGTATTTTTTTGTCAAACCTGGATCAAAATCTTCAGGGTAATTATGCAGAGCACTTACTCCTAACGGCTGTAAACCTTCGATTTCAATTCCATTCCCTGAATTATTAGTAAGTGTCAACCAACGAACATCTGTTTTATATCCATTTTCTTGAGGACGCGTGTAAGGAACATATTGATCTGCAACTTTACTTTGATAAATTCCCTTCAAAGAAGAGGTATTTCTATCTTGATAGTTTTCCCAAGGTCCTCTTCCGTAGTAACTAAAATTATCCAACTCTTTTTTGAGAGAGAACAGCATACCAAAACGAGGCATTTCTGCCAATGGATTATTTCCTGCTTTGAAAAAATTTTGAACGGTCAAACTTCCATCCGAATTCATCGAGTACGTAATAGTACATGTAGACGCTACGTCTTTTAAGAAAAGGGTTGCCACAACAGTTGTTTTACCTGATTCTTCTTTAACCTCAATAGCATTCAAACTGCTAAATCTTCCCACCGATCTCCACACATTACTGGTTACTTGCATATAATTTCCAAAATCGTTATCCGTTGGAGCACGCCAAAAATTAGGAACCGGTAACTTATTGAAAAAACGTTCTCCGTTTGATATGTAATCTTGAATCAGACCTGTGTTTTTGTTTATTGTCACTTCAACACCAGACGCACTAAGTGTAATACCATCTTTAGTTTCTTTAACAGCAGGTTTTGACCCTTTATCTACTGCTTTAACAAAATATTTACTCTCACTAATTGAAAATTGTTCTCTAGCCACTTCAAAATTTTGAGGCAAAACTTCGGTCCCTTCAACAGTATAGGCATAAATATTCAAAAGATATTCAACTCCATCTTTTGATTGTAATTTTGGCAATTCAATTTGAATTTGCTTCTTGGATTGCGGTGCAAGATTTATATCAACAGTACCTCTCTTAATAACCAATCCATTTTCTAAAATCTCATATTTAAATAGGTATTTATCAAGATTTGTATAAGCAAATCCATTTTCTACCTGAATAAGTCCATTATTCAAATCAACCCCTGAAAATAATATATCCTGATACACCTTTTTTACTTCAAAAGCACCCGGATGAGGCGTGCGATCTGGCCAAACTAATCCATTGTGACAAAAATTTTCGTCATTCGTATAATTTTGACTTCCCATATCACCACCATAAGCCCAATATTTACGTCCTACCTCATCAGTCATTTCAAATCCTTGATCTACCCAATCCCAGATAAACCCTCCTTGCATATTTTTACTACTATGGATAATGTCCCAATATTCTTGAAAATTACCACTACTGTTACCCATAGCATGTGCATATTCACACATGATATATGGGCGCTTTACGTCTTTACGTTTAGCATATTCTTTCATGTATTCCATACTTGGATACATTGGGCAAACCACATCTGTATTATCTTCTTCTCCAGCTTGTTCAAATTGAACCAGTCTTGTTTTGTCTCTCTTTTTGATCCAATTATAAGCCTCTTGAAAAACAGGTCCATTTCCACATTCATTCCCCAAAGACCAAAGAATAACAGATGGTTGATTTTTATCGCGTTCCACTAAGCTATAAATACGATCCATGTGAGCAGCTTTCCACTCAGGCAGATACGCAGGGTGTTTTGTTTTGTCAAAGGAACCTTGCAATTCAGCTCCCATGCCATGAGTTTCGATATTAGCTTCATCTACGAGAAACAAACCATATTTATTACATAGTTTTACCCACATTAAATTATTTGGATAATGGCTACAACGCACCGAATTAATATTAAGCTGTTTCATTAACTTAATGTCTTTCATCATGGTTTCTTTATCCTGATAATGTCCAGTTTTAGGATTATGCTCATGAATATTGACACCGTGAACCATAATTCTAACACCATTAACCAATAATTGTCCATTTTTCAATTCTACTTTTCGGAAGCCGATTTGCGTAGAAAGCGTTTCAATAAATTTTCCTTCCTCATCCCTTAGTGTAAGTAATAAAGTATAAAGATTTGGCGTTTCATTACTCCATAATTTAGGCGATGAAACATTTTGTGTGAATGTGGTTGATTCTGTTGAATTAGCCCCTAAATTTATTTTTATTGCTTTTTTGAAAATTTCATTTCCATTTGCATCTACTAATTTAGCTTCAACGGTTTGATTGTTTTTTGCAACCGCATTCATGTTTTTGAGTTTAACATCAACAGACAGGCTTCCGTTTTTATAGGAATCGTCAAGATCCGGACGTGCAAAGAAATCTGCAATACGGGTATTAGCCGTACTATAAAGATAAACATCACGGTCAATTCCTGACAAGCGCCAAAAATCTTGATCTTCTAAATAAGAACCGTCACTCCAGCGATATACCTCAACCGCCACTTGATTTTTACCTTCTTTTACATATTTAGTTATATCAAATTCAGTTGGACTTTTTGTATTTTCACTATACCCTACTTTTTCTCCATTTACCCAAATATACATCGCCGAAGTTCCTGCTTCAAAATGAAGGTAAACACGACGTCCGCTCCAGTTTTCTGGCAACTCGAAAGCACGTCGGTAAGACCCCACTGGATTATCCGCATGATCAATAAACGGTGGATTTTTGACAAATGGATAGATAATATTAGTATAAATAGGAATCCCATATCCACCTAATTCCCAGTTTGATGGCACAGTAATTTCTTTCCAATTGGTCGTATTAAAATCTGTTTTAAAGAAATCAATTGGGCGTTCAGCTGGTGTTGGTGACCAATTAAATTTCCACTTTCCGTCTAATGTTAGAAACCAAGGAGAACGTGTGTAATCATCCGCAATAGCAGATGACTCATCAGCATAAGGCAAAAAAGCTGCTCTTGCGGGTTCTCTATTAATCTGAAATACTGCTGGATTTTCCCAATCATTATTTGCAGTCTTTTCTTGTGCATTGACAATCAATGATGAGAACGCAAAAATATAGACTAAAATTTTATTTTTTTTCATGTAAAATGTATTATGTATAACAAAATTTATTACTAGTAAACCAATTATAAAACCACTATAATTTTGTGTTCTTACAAAAACATTTCGCTAATAATTATGCTTTATGATTAAAACTTACTTCTTCTTTCAATTGATTTATATCCGATAGTAATTCAACTATCAATAAATAATCATAAGAGATGACAAATGACTGACCTACATTAAATCAATCATTTGCCAAACACTTATGAAAAACTAACTATTTAAACAAATAAAACAACTTACCAAGGTGAGTTCTGGGTCATATTCGGATTATTATTCAATTCACTTTGTGGAATTGGATAGTAAGAGAATTTAGGAGTAAAAAGTTGGTATCCGCCTACTTGACTCGCTTTGATTACTGCCTCTAAGGTTCCCCATCTTCTTAAATCGTAGAAATGTAGTCCCTCACGAACAAATTCAACATTTCTTTGATGCATAATCTCAGTCATCATTTGATCTTTAGTCCATCCAACCATTGAAATATCCGCCAATTTCGCTCTATCTCTAATTCTTTTCACCAATGGCGCTGCTCCAGCTACATTTCCTTGCATAGTTTTTGCTTCGGCAAGCATTAATAAAACATCAGCATAACGCATTGCGAATTCATTCAATTCAGATTTCCAATCCCCTTCGTCATTATTCCACCAATTTTGATTTTTTCTAATCCATATAGCATTTGCTCCAAACTTTGATGCAAAATCTGAATTATAGTAAATACAACCAGGATAATTCCAAGCCAAAGTAGCCAAAGCTCTCGGATCAAATGAACCATCAACCGTTTTCTCTTTCGTCATCGCATTTAATAATACTGTTGTAGGCAATAACTCGTTCCATCCACCTACTTCACCAGGTGCGCATTCCTGAGCCATTGTTGTTGCTCTTGTTCTTTCGGCTGGACTTCCTCCCCAAATAGTTGAACCCCCAACTTTGCTAAATTGAATTTCAAAAACAGATTCTTTACTATTTTCATGTTTACCATCAAATAATTCAGCATAATTATCAACAAGACCATATCCATTTGTAGCTTCATTATTTACTAACTTATTAAATTGCTCTTCGGCTTTTGCCCAATCTTTCAGGTACAAATATGTTTTTCCTAGAAAAGCAATTGCTGCATTTTTTGTCACTCTTCCTTTAAGAGTAGAAGGATAGTTCTCTGGCAAAGCACTATTGGCAGCAAACTGAAAGTCAGATATAACTTGACTCCAAACTTCTGCTTCAGTAGATTTTGATTTAAAATAATCTGATTGAGATTCTACTAATGCTGTAGTAATAGGCACAGCCCCAAACTCGTTAACCAAATTAAAATAATTCAATCCTCTTAAGAAGGTAGCTTCAGCTAATAATTGCTCTCTTTTTGTTTCGTCTATGTTTTGAATTTGCGGAGCATAAGTAATCACTTGATTGGCACGGAAAATCCCAATATACAATGCTTTAAATATGTCTCTTGGCACGCCCGTACCGGCATCATTCTTATAATAAGAAACAGCATAACGGTCTGGTACATCATTTCTTGCAACAAAATTTTCTGTTCTATTTTCTTTAAGTTGCATTGCCTGTATTTCCCAATACCCCGCATTATTATTGTCCACAAGAGTATTGTAAACCGTTGCTACTCCAGATTCAAGATCTTCAGAAGATTTCCAAAAAGAAGATGTTGTTTTTTGATTTGGATTTTCTAATTCAAGATTATCATCACATGAACTTAAAAACACAAGTCCTGTCATTAAATATAATATAATTGATTTCTTTTTCATTTTTGTCGATTTAAAAGTTAAGTTGCAAACCAAAAAGTATTGTCTTGCTCAATGGATATGATTTATAATCAATACCTCTTCCTCCCAATGCATCTGCAGACACATCTGGATTATATCCAGAATATTTAGTAAAAGTATAAAGGTTATCTCCTGCAAAATAAATTCTACATTTATCAACAGACACCTGTTTGGTTATGCTGTTTGGTATTGTATACCCAACTTGAATAGTTTTGATTCTAAGATAAGAACCATCTTCAAGAAAACGATCAGAATAATCCGCTCCGTTATTATTTTTGTCATCAATATCTAATCTCGGGAAATTTGAATTTGGATTAAAAGTATATGAATCTAATGTTGCAGCAGAATAGTTAATATTAGATCTTACCGTTTGAAGATCTGTATTGTTTCCATTATAAATCTTATTTCCTTCTACTCCTTGTAAAGCTATTGTACAATCAATTCCTTTCCAATCACCTTGTAATCTCAATCCATATTCAAACTTAGGGAAAGCACTTCCTTTATATTGTCTATCTTCTCCATTAATTTCTCCATCTCCATTATAATCTACATATCTAATATCTCCTACTTGTGCATTTGGTTGAATCAGTGTTCCGTTTTTACTGTGTGCATCAATTTCAGCTTGAGATCTAAACAATCCATCTGTATCAACTAGAAAAAATGAATAAATTGGGTAACCAACTTTACTGTATG
>NZ_DASTTN010000524.1:0-20040 GCF_035760125.1 Flavobacterium sp. | reverse complement strand
TGAAAATGCAACAGGAGATGGAAGAGATATTAAGCACAAAATAATATAATTTTTTTCGCATAGATTTAGCTCATTATAATTATTTCTTTGGATTCGCTGATTTTTAATTCACAGATTAGAAGAGATTAATTTGTGAAATCTGTATTTAAAAAAACTTAGAGAACTTTGCATAGACTCTTGTACACTTTGCGGTTAAATTAAATGAAACAATTCACTGACCAACTCGGAATTACCCACATTTTTGATTCCTCTCCCAAGCGAATCGTTTCTCTTGTGCCTTCTCAAACCGAATTGTTATATGATTTAGGTTTGGAAGACAGTATAGTTGGAATCACAAAGTTTTGTGTACATCCGTATCATTTTAAGTCTACCAAAAAAATAGTGGGAGGAACCAAGAATGTGCATTATGATAAAATCCGTTTATTGGAACCGGATATTATCATTTGCAACAAAGAAGAGAATACCCACGAAATGGTAGATGAGTTGCGTAAAATTTGTACAGTTTGGGTAACCAATATTACTACTATTGAAGATAATTTTCAGATGATAACTGACTTTGGTCAGATATTTGATAAGAGAACAGAGGCCCGAAAATGGAATGATAAATTGGCTTTTGCCTTGAGCGATTTTAAAAATTTTATCAATGATATTCCGGTTAGGAAAGTGGCTTACTTTATTTGGAAGAACCCTTATATGGTAGCTGGTTCGGGAACTTTTATAGATGAATTATTAAAACTGAATCATTTTGAAAACTATTTTGCTTCAAAAGAAAGATATCCTGAAATTGATCTCGAAAAAATGGAAGAGGAAGGTGATTTGGATTTGATTTTACTTTCTTCAGAACCATTTCCATTTAAAGCGGAAGATGGTTATGAAATTACCAATTCTACACATAATGCTCAAGCCATTTTGGTGGACGGGGAAATGTTTTCCTGGCACGGAAGCAGGTTGCTTAAGGCGTTTGATTATTTTAAATACTTGCACAACAGCATTTGATTAGATTTCAAAGGGATTAAGAATTCCGAAAAAGAACTATATTTGCCAAACAAAAAAAAACTAAGTGATTAATTATACAGTATATAAGAACGAGAACAGCGATCAATGGGTCACATTTGTGCATGGAGCTGGAGGTAGTTCATCCATTTGGTTCAAACAAATCAGAGATTTCAAAAAAAACTACAATATTTTGTTGCTAGATTTGAGAGGTCATGGAGAGTCCAAAACAACTTTGAAAACCGCCTTCAAACAAAAATATACTTTTTCGGCTTTGGCCAATGATATTCTGGAAGTTTTGGATCATCTTAAAATTGAAAAATCACATTTTGTTGGAATTTCATTAGGAACAATCCTCATCAGACAATTGGCAGAAATGTATCCTGATAGAGTGCAAAGTATGATTCTTGGTGGAGCTATCTTAAAAATGAATTTCCGTTCCCAGATATTAATGCGTTTGGGAAATACTTTTAAGTATGTTTTGCCTTATTTGGTTTTGTATAAGTTTTTTGCTTTTGTGATAATGCCTAAAAAAAGTCATAAGCAATCTCGTTCGCTTTTTATAAATGAAGCCAAGAAATTATATCAAAAAGAATTTATCAAGTGGTTTAAACTAACAGCTGAGATAAATCCAGTTCTGAAGTGGTTTCGCCAGGTAGAATTGAATATCCCAACGCTTTATGTTATGGGAGAAGAAGATTATATGTTTTTGCCTTCAGTGCGTAAAGTGGTGGAAAGTCATTATAAATCATCCCAGTTATTCGTAATTGAAAAATGTGGACATGTGGTCAATGTAGAACAACCTAATGCTTTTAATTCGGCTGTTTTGTCTTTTATTCATACTGCTCAGTAAATCATAATGAGTTTTTTTTGAAAAAAGAATCAATAATGTTTTTTTTATTTGTTTAAAAAAAATGTTATTTTTCTATGTAAAATGCAGTGTTAAAAGAAAACCTATAAAGAAAATCTAATAAAAAGTATAAATTTATTTTGTTGGTACTTTTTTTTTTATACTTTTAACAAAAAATAAAACACCTTATTTTGATTTTAAGAAAAACAAATATAGTTATAAATACTAAATCTCTTTATTTAAGAGGACTTCAGCCTGTATTTAATTGCTGATTTAAAATTGGTTCAAAAAACTCTATCCCTTGAGTTTTACTTTCTATTTAGTTATTGTTTTTTTCTTCTTAACCAAGACACCATGAATTTTATTAAATTAATACTTGTATGTATTGATTGTAAATCTTTTTCTCTAAAAGGATTGCAACCAATATTTAATTGTTAAAAATTCTCTTCCAGATTTAACAATTGTAGTGCTTAAATGTTTTTCTATTGGGCAACTATGATTATTTATTATTCCATTTTAAAAGATTAAAAAGTGCGATTCAATAGTAATTTATAGCTATTTGTTTGGAAATAATTATTGTTATTCCAAATTTAAATAAATAATATTTCTGATGAGTAGCATTGTTAATTCCCGATTATTAACATTTAGCAAATTTTAAATCATGAAAAACAATATTTTAAAAATAAATCAAATCATTATTTTCCTTTTTATTTCATCAATAAGCCCTGCATATTCACAAACCTACACAAGCTGGATTACCGGAAGTGTTGCAGATGTTACAACAACTGCTACAGGTGGTGCCTGCCTGATGGGTGGCGGAACAGATAACGATGACGCCATAAAATGGATGATACAAAAATCAGGAGGTGGTGATTTTGTAGTTATTCGCTCTGCTGGAACTCAGGCTTATAATGATTATATCTATGGTTTGGGAACAGTAAATTCTGTAGAAACAATTCTGATTGATACCAGAGCCAAAGCAAGTATTGCTGAGATTGCAACCAAAATTAGAAATGCTGAAGCTTTATTCATAACAGGAGGAGACCAATCCACGTATGTTTCGTATTGGAAAGACACACCAGTAGAAGATGCCATAAATTATTTGATAAACACAAAAAAAGTTCCTGTTGGTGGTACTAGCGCTGGATGTGCCATACAGGGCAAATACTATTATAGTGCTACAAATTCTAGTGTTACATCTGCTCAGGCATTAGCAAATCCGTATAACACAGATATGACTATCGGGGCTAATGATTTTATAAACAATCCAATTTTATCAAATGTGATTGCAGATACACATTACAATAACCCCGATCGTAGGGGAAGACAAACTGCTTTTATTGCCAGAATGTGGAAAGATTTAGGTGCTGGATTAAATGCAAAAGGTATTGGCGTTTATGAAAAAACAGCTGTTTGTATTGACCAAAATGGCATTGCTAAAGTTTTTGCACCCGCAACTGGTAATTACGCTTACTTTTATCAATTTGACACCTCTTCTACTCCTGAAACATTAGCTTCTGGTTCTCCATTAACATGGAACAATAGTGGGAAAGGGGTGAAAATTATTAAAATTGAAGGTGATACCTCTGGTTCTACGACAATAGACTTGAACAATTGGTCAATAGTAAATGGAAGTAAAGCAGTTTATGGTGTTATAAAAGTAATAAATGGGACGTTAACAGAAACTTCAGCATCTGGAGGAGGAACAGTTTCTTATTGTACTTCACAAGGAGGTGATTCTAGTAGGGAATGGATAAAGAAAGTTGCAATTGGTACAATTAGCAATTTAAGCAATTCAAATGGAGGTTATGCTGACTTTTCTTCTCAGGTTAGTAATATAACTAAAGGAGTGGCAACTACTTTAACTTTAACTCCTGGTTTCAGTGCAACAAGAAATTTATATTGGAAAGTATTTATAGATTTAAATAATAATGGTCTTTTTACAGACTCAGGTGAGGAAGTATATTCTATTTTTAGTAATCAAACTTTAACGCCAAAAATTACCATTCCAACTTCTGCTTCTGTGGGAAATATTAGAATGCGAATTATAGTAAGTTATAATTCAATAAATTCTTCATGTGGTACTTATAATTATGGTGAGACAGAAGATTATACATTAAATGTTATTAGTGGAACTGCAAAAATATCTAAAAATAAAGAAGCAGAATATGATAATACTACGGTTGCTTTGTATCCAAATCCTGCTAAAGATTTAGTTAGAATTAACTTTCTATCAGAACAAAAACAAGAAGCACAAATTTTAATTTATAATCTTGGTGGTTCAATAGTAAAAAGTTTAATTACAAATGTTTCGGCTGGTATTAATAACATGGAGATTGATTTATCTGAATTGCAATCTGGTCAATATATTATAAGTATTGATAAAGGAGAAGATAAAGTGATCTCGAAACTAATAATTTCAAAATAAAGCCATTTGGAATTTAAAGCTTGAAAGTTAAAGTAATCCATTTTGATTTTAATAAAAACAAATACCATGATAAAAACTAAATCTCTTACTTTAAGAGGTCTTCAACCTATCTTCAATTGTTGATTTATATGGCTTCAAAAAACTCTTCTTGAGTTTAGATGATATATAGTTATTGTTTTTTTATTTTCCTAACCAAAACCAAATGAATCTTATCAATCTATTCCACGTATGTATTGATTGCAAATCTCTTTCTCTAAAAGGCTTGCAACCAATATTCAATTGTTAAAAAACTTGTTCTTCACAGTTTACAGATTTCAATACCCAAACTTTCGCTTTGATGAGTAGTTAGGGTATCTATTATCAATTTTATTAAATTTAAAATATTAAAAAAATGAAATTCAATAGTAATTTAATACTGTTTGTTGTGTTGTTGGCATGTATTTCAACCTACGCACAAAAAAAAATAACAGGAACTGTTATAGACAAACAAACAAATCTGCCAATGGCAGGAGTTAATATAGTTTCTTCCAATTCAAAAACAGGAACTATATCAGGATTTGACGGGAAATTTCAATTAGAATTACCCGATAATGTTGCCTCAATAGAGCTTTCTTATATTGGTTACCAAAACAAAAAAGTAGCAATAGATGGAAGCACTAATTACAATGTTTACATGAGCTCGGGCCAAGACTTAAATGAAGTTGTAGTTATTGGTTACGGGACAGTTTCCAAAAAAGACGTGAGCGCAAGTGTTTCTTCAATTAAAACTAAGGATTTACCTCCAGGCACTTCTTCTAGCTTCGAAAATTCTTTGCAAGGGCAAACTGCGGGTGTCAATATAAGTTCATCATCGGCAACACCAGGTAGTGCTGTAAGTGTAAACATCCGTGGAGTATCTTCTATATCTGCAAGTAGTCAGCCCTTGTATATTATAGATGGGGTTCCTTTGGTATCAAGAAATAATTCTGCATTAAATGTTAATATTCAGCCAACAAACCCTTTGGCGGATTTAAATCCTAGTGATATCGAATCATTTTCTGTTCTAAAAGATGCTGCAGCTGCAGCCATTTATGGTTCTAGAGGCGCCAATGGAGTGATATTGATTACTACGAAAAGAGGTAAAACTGGAGCGAGTTCGGTTAATGTAAATTATTATACAGCTATTTCTGAAATCACAAAATATCCAAAATTAGTTGACAGTGATGAATTTAAAAGTTTCTTTAACACTGCTGCCGAATTTGATGGTTTAGGTGCAGATTATTTTGATTGGATTGATACTTCCAAAGGTGTTAATACCAATATTTATGATGAAATTTTTAGAGTTGGTATCGCTCAAAATTTAGATCTAAGTTTGAAAGGCGGTAATGAAAAAACTAGTTTCTATGTAAGTGGAAATTATTTTAATCAAGATGGTATTCAGATTGGGCAGGGTTTTAGAAGATTAAGTGGTCGTGTAAATTTAGACCACACTATTGATGATCAATTTAAAGTGGGTAGTACTTTTTTTATTACCCGAAGTAATCACCAAAGAACGATAGGTGAAAACGACGAATATGGTGTAGTTATTAATGCTCAAGGATGGGATCCTACAGAACCAATATATGATGAGAATGGTAAATACACGAATCCATTCAAATATAATACTTGGTGGCCACTAGAAAATCCTGTTCAGATTGCGAATGAATATAAAAACACTTCTCAATCAACACGTGTTCAGGGTTCTACTTATTTGGAATGGAAAATTATTCCAGATTTAAAATTTAAAACCGCTTTGTCTTTAGAATATTCAAATTTAGTTGAGACTTCTTATGTGCCTTCTGGAACTAATAAATCTAAAACAGGAGAGGGTATTTACGCCACTTATGAAGAAACAAACTGGCTTGTAGAAAACACTTTAAACTACACCAAAAAATTTCGAGAAAAACACGATTTTGGAGCTATTTTAGGTTGGACATTACAAGGGAATGAATCTTTATTTTCCGATCAATCGGGTGTGGGTTACGCAACCAATTCTACAGCTAGTATTTCTGCATCAAGTACTATTACTTCTAGTACTTCGGGTAAAAATCAATATGGATTACAATCTTTCTTTGGAAGAGCAAACTATGTTTATAATGATAAATACATTGCTTCATTTACAGTAAGAGCTGATGGTTCATCTCGTTTTGGAGAGAATAATCGTTATGGTTATTTCCCTTCTGGGTCCTTGGCATGGAGAGTAAATAAAGAAGAATTTTTTAATATAAAAACTATCTCTGATTTTAAAATCCGTGCTAGTTACGGACTTACAGGAAATCAGGAAATTAGTTCTAATTGGAGAGGTACTTATTCATTAAATGCTAATTATAATGGTGTTCCAGGTATTGCACCAAGTCGTTTGGGGAACCCGGATTTGGGTTGGGAAACAACGACCCAATTTGACCTTGGTTTGGATTTAGGGTTGTTTAAAAACAGAGTTAATTTAACATTTGATTATTTTGACAAACAAACAGACGACTTGTTGTTGCAATCTAAAGTTTCTGGTTTGACTGGTTTTAATTCCGTTTTCCAAAACGTTGGCGCGATTGAAAATAAAGGATTTGAATTTGCAATTAACGCGGCTGTTATTGATGGAGAACAATTCAAATGGAATACAGGAGTAAATCTTACTTTATTGGATAATAAGATTACAAAATTAAATAACAATGGGGAAGAAATTGGAAGAAATCATATATTAAAGGAAGGTGAAGCTGTTAGTACGTTATACTTAATTAAGTTTTTAGGTGTAGATCCGCAAACAGGAGACGCGAAGTTTGATGATGTGAACAAAGACGGAATTATTGATTTTTCAGACAGACAAATTGTTGGAGGAGCTATACCTACTTATTATGGAGGTTGGACAAATAATTTTAGTTACAAGCGTTTTACATTAACAGCTAACTTTTTATTCTCAGGAGGAAATAAAATATTCAATCAAAGTAGACATGTATATGAAAATTATGGTTTTACTAAAAGTGGTATTCCATACTCTAATATTAGCGAAAGAGTCTATGATAACTATTGGAGGACTCCAGGTCAAATTACCGATATACCAAGGCCGTCTACAAAAGATGGACAAATGCAACGTTTTAGTACTCAGTATTTAGAAGATGGCGATTATATTCGATTAAAAACTTTAAATCTAGCGTACAAATTGCCAACAGATGTTATTAAGAAAATAGGTTTAAACAATCTTTCTTTATATGTACAGGCTCAAAACTTATTTACATTAACTGATTATTTAGGTTTTGATCCGGAAGTATCTACAAACACTTCTTCTCAAGAAGATCTGAATATTTTGCAAGGTGAAGATTTTGGAACTTTGGGTCAGGCAAGAACGTTTACAATTGGATTAAGTACAACATTTTAAAAAAATAAAATCATGAAAAAAATAAATATATATGCATGTTTATGTATGTTACTTGCCTTTACTTTTTTAGGTTGTGAAGATGTATTAGATACTAAACTCGATGATGAAGTTCCAGTAGAAACTGCTATAACAGATGGTATTTCTTTAAAATCTGCAGCGGTTGGACTTTACGATATAATGCAAAGCGGAACGTATTACGGAGGTGAATTTGTATTAGCTCAGGATTTGTCGGGTGGTATTGCTGATGCTACTGGTTTCCAAGAGCGTTTTGCACAGTTAGATAAAGCCATAGTACCTCCATCTAACGCCTATATTCAAAGTAGTTGGGTTAATGTTTATAATTTGGTAAATGCCAGTAATTTGATTTTATCTAAAATGGATGAATTGAAACTGGATGATGATACTTCAAAAGGAACGGCACTTTTTTGTCGGGCATTGGGACATTTTGATGCTCTGAGACAATTTGGACAATTTACAGATATGAACTCAAAATATGGTATCCCAATTTCTACGCAATATTTAGATTCAAAATCGGCATTAACAATTTCGAGATCAACTGTTGCAGCCTCTTATCAACAAATTATTGCTGATTTGAATGAAGCAATTGAATTATTGAAATATGATAGCAACAGATTTTCTATTACTAAAGCAGCTGCAGAGGCATTACTTGCACGAGTGTATTTGTATCAAGGTGATAATGATAATGCTATTGTTTATGCTGGTAAAGTTATTGATAATACTACTTATAAATTGAACACCAAATACAATGACATTTATGATGTTGAAGGTTCTAATGAAGCCATATTTGAATTACAGTTTTTAGGTACAGATGGCAGTGGTTTTACTGGAATTTTATCGGTTTCACCTCCTGAGGTCTCAGCTAATTATGACGATTTTTTCAAACCGATGGATTATGATAATGACCCAAGAAGTTACCGATATTATGATGATGGTAAAGTGGTTTATGTAGATAAATACGGTACTAATAAAAACCAAATTGACGGTAATGGTATCATTATCAAGTTATCTGAGATGTATTTAATTAGAGCAGAGGCGCTGGCAAAGAAAAATCCAAATGACTTAACATTAGCTTTGGCTGACTTGAATATAGTTAGGGAAAGAGCTTTGCCATCAAACCCTTATACGATGGCTGATGCACCCAATTTAAGTAGTTTTATTACTATTTTATTAGATGAAAGTGCTAGAGAATTAGGCTTTGAAGGGCATAGATGGTTTAGTGTTGTCCGTTTAGGACGCGCCACATCGTTATTGAATATTCCTGCGTTTAGAACGGTTTATCCAATACCTCAAAATGAAATTACTATTGCTAAAGGTATTTTAGAACAAAACCCAGGCTATTAAAAATCTCAAAAGAAGTTACTAATTCGGAATTTATTTAATTAAATGGATTCCGATTAGTTCCTTCTTTCTTTCAAAAAAAAAAATAATGACAAAACATACACCATTCGCATTATGTATTCATGGAGGTGCAGGCGTAATAACTCCCGAAAATCTTTCGGAAGCCGATAAAAAATTAATAAATGCTGATTTAATGCTTGCCTTGAATTCAGGTGAAAAAATTTTACTAAAAGGGGGAAGCGCTATAGATGCAGTTGCAGCAGCCGTAGTAGCATTAGAAAATAGTATTCATTTTAATGCTGGAAAAGGAGCTGTTTATACTAGAACTGGAAAACATTTACTTGAAGCATCCATAATGGACGGTGCCACTTTTAAGGCAGGAGCAGTTGCTAATAGCAGGAGAATTAAAAATCCTGTTTTATTTGCAAAAAGTCTATTAGCAGACGAAAATATAGTATTACTTTCGGGTAAAGGTGCAGATAAATTAGCGGAAGAAACCAATCACGAAATGGTTGAAAATACTTATTTTGACACTGATTTTAGAAAAGAACAACTTATTGAAGCTCAGAAAATTTCAGAAACAGGGACCTATTTAGATCACACGAATCTAAAAATGGGAACTGTTGGAGCCGTTGCTATTGATAAGCAAGGTAACATTGCTGCAGCAACTTCTACAGGTGGAATGACAAATAAATTAGATGGACGTATTGGTGATACAGCTATTATTGGTGCGGGTACATATGCCAACAATAAAACATGTGGTGTATCCTGTACTGGTGTTGGTGAATATTTTATTAGGGCAACGGTTGCTTCGATGGTCTCTAACTTAATGGAATATGGAGACAAAACACTAGAGCAGGCAACAGAAATAACAATTAAGGAGCATTTAACTCAATTGGGAGGCGAAGGCGGATTAATTGCAATTGATAACGAAGGAAATGTGAACTTTTCCTTTAATTCTCAAGGAATGTATCGTGGATATGTTAGTGAGAAAACGGATGAGAAGAAAATCTATATTTGGGATAACGAAGAAATATAATCTTTATCAATCTAAAATGAGCATGGCCGTGATTTGGTTGTAAACATCAATAGCGGCTATGTATTTCCATAGTCCAAAAAAAAGTATAGATATGAAAATTATTCCAATTTTTATTTTAGCGTTTTCGCTATTTCAAATTTCTTGCCAGTCTAAGAGCGAATCTGGTAAAAAACAACCGATTTATGAATTAGAGAAGCAATCTAAAAATAAAGCTCTCGGGAAATTATTTATTATTGGAGGGGGAAAAAAGTCAGATGCTTTGATTTCGGAATTGATCACTTTAAGCAAACTCGAACAAGAAAAATTCATGATAATCCTTCCAATGGCTAGTGAAGAACCTGATTCGGCGGTTTATTATACTGCAAAGCAGTTTATTTCCTTAGGTGTTCGTCCAGAGAAGATAAAATCTTTTAATCTTAATCCAAAGAATCAAACAAAGGGGCAAATCGATTCTCTTAAAACCGCAAGTTTAATTTATATTACGGGTGGTGATCAGAACTTGTTTATGAAATCTGTTTTGAATACTTTAGCTTATGATGCTATTTCTACCGCTTATCAAAATGGAACAACCATTGCAGGAACAAGTGCTGGTGCAGCTGTGATGAGCCAAAAAATGATATCGGGAAATGAACTGAAACATCCAAAATATACTGGAGATTTTCGTGCCATTGAAGCTCAAAACTTTGAGATAAAAACAGGATTGGGTTTACTCCCAAACGCTATTGTTGATCAGCATTTTATTCGTCGGATGAGGATGAATCGTTTATTAGCTGTAGCGCTGGAAAATCCAGATCAAATAGCAATTGGAATTGATGAATCTACTGCTATTATAGTAGATGGCGACTCTGCAACGGTTTGTGGCGATTCGCAGGTAATTTTAATTCAGAACAGCGAAAAGAAAAGTATTCACACAAAAAGTGGATTATTAGGCGGTAAAAATATCAAGTTAGAAATCCTTCTTTCGGGAGAAAAATTTAAAATATAAAAGATGAAAATATTAGAAAAATTCCCAGACACAATTACTATAATTTTAACAATAACTGTTCTATTTATTGGGTTAACATGGATAATTCCAGCGGGAGAATTTGACAGGACTATTGTTAACAACACCGAAAAAATTATTGCAGGCTCTTATAAGCATGTAGAAGCGATTCCTCAGGGTATCGAAGCATTTTTAGTTGCTCCCATCAAAGGATTTATTTCGGCAGCACAAATTATTGCTTTTGTTTTTTTGGTTGGAGGTGCTTTTGCCATTATAAACACTACCGGAGCTATAAATGCTGGTTTATTTAATGTAATTCAATACAGTCAAAAAAGGCCCAAATACAAAATTTTAGTTCTTCCTTTTTTAATAATATTATTTTCATTTGCAGGAGCTACTTTTGGTATGAGTGAAGAAATTTTAATTTTCATTTTGATTACTGTTCCTATGGCAAAAGCAATGGGATATGATGCAATAGTTGGAGCAGCCATACCAATAGTAGGAACTGGTGTTGGTTTTGGTGGCGCATTCAGTAACCCATTTACCATTGGTATTGCACAAGGTATTGCGCAAATTCCAATTTTTAGCGGAATGGAATACCGAATTTTTGTATGGTTTGTTTTGACCAGTATTGCTTGTGCAGTAATAACTCAATATGCCTTGAAAATCGAAAAAAATCCCGAGAAAAGCTTATTGTTTGGTATTAACAATGAGAATGAAAAAAGTAATATGGATACGTCAGATTTTGATTTAAATAGTTCTAGAAAGCTCGTTTTGGTGGCTCTTTTGGCTTCTATTGTTATCCTTATTTATGGAGTAAGCAATTACGCTTGGTACATTAATGAAATTGCGGGTTTATTTTTAGCATTGGCTATTTTTGTTTCCATTATTTATAGAATGCCTATATCTAAGGCTGTAGATGCTTTTGTGGATGGAGCCAAGGATATGATGACAGCCGCTTTGGTAATTGGTTTGGCAAAGGGACTTTTAATTATTTCACAAGACGGGAAAATAATAGATACAATTCTAAATTCAATTGTAACCATTACCCAAAATACGGCACCAGTAATTTCTGCTGTATGTATCTTCTTTTTTCAATCCTTTTTGAACTTTTTTATTCCGTCAGGTTCTGGACAAGCGTCTTTAACGATGCCTATCATTATCCCAATTTGCGATGTATCAGGTATCAGCAGACAGATGGCAGTATTAACTTTTCAGCTAGGGGATGGTCTTACCAATCTCATAATTCCAACAAGTGGCGTTACGATGGGGGCTCTTACACTCGCCAAAATACCATATAGTAAATGGTTTAAATGGATGTTGCCAAGAATGTTAGTGTTTTTAATAGCATCGATGTTGTTGTTACTTCCTCCTTTATATTTATTTAAATGGTAGAAGCAAAAAAGATGAAAACAATTATATGTATTAGTTTGCTGGCATTATGTTCATGCGCTTCAGACAACGATTCAAAAGTGCTTGAGTCAACCTTGCCTGAAGCAGTCGTGCCTAGAGTTAAAAACTACACGTCTTATTTTACTGGAACTAAAACCGACAGTAAAAACAAGGCACTTGGTGGAATTTGTCTGATGGGAGGTGCTTCAGAGAATGATGAAGCGATGAAATGGTTCCTAAAAAGAGCAAATGGAGGTGATGTTTTAGTTCTAAGAACTTCGGGTACCGATGGCTATAATTCTTATTTGTATTCTTCATTAGGAGTAAAAGTAAATTCTGTTGAAACTATTCTTTTTAAAAATAGTGCCGCCAGTTCAGGTAGTGAGATTCTTGTTAAAATAAAAAACGCTGAAGCCATTTGGTTTGCTGGTGGTGATCAATGGGACTACATTTCCTATTGGAGAAATAGTCCGGTTTCAAAAGCTATAAACGATGCAATTGCACAAAATAACATTGTTATTGGAGGGACAAGTGCAGGAATGGCAATTCAAGGAGGCTTTTATTTTTCTGCTCAAAAGGGAACAATAACGTCTTCAGAAGCATTACAGAATCCTTTTGATTCAAAACTAACAGTTTCGAATGAACCTTTTCTTGATAATTCTATTTTAAAAAATGTAATAACAGATACTCATTATGATAATCCTAATAGAAAAGGCCGACATATAGCATTTATAGCGCGTATTATAACGGACTATGATATCTCAGCCAAAGGGATTGCCTGTGATGAATATACATCTGTTTGTATTGATGAAAAAGGAATTGCAAGAATATTTGGAAGCTATCCCGCAAAAGAGGATGTAGCCTATTTTATAAAACCAAACACAGATATTCCAAATAATAAACCTGAATTGTGTAGTCCTAACAAAGCTTTAGAATGGAATCTCGATAAAAAAGCTATTACTGTATATGAAGTTAAAGGAACTAATGACGGTAAAAACACTTTTAATCTAAACAATTGGACAGAAGGGAATGGAGGAGTATGGAAAAACTGGTATATAGAAAATGGCACATTAGCTGAGCTAATTGCTCTTTAATATGTATGATAAACTTCTCTATAAATTATCTGATTTGTGGACGCTAAAGGTCATTTTTTTATTTTTTAAGTGTTAACCTTTAAGATATCTTAGCAATTCTAAAAGAAATATCCGTTTATTGTTGGAGATATTTTTAATTGGTTTTTTCTCAGATTAGAAGGATAATTGATGAGAGGAAGTAGAATGGCATTTTTTTTTATTTTTTATAATTATTAATAATCAAATATTTAACAAATTTACAATGGAAATAATTTTAGAGCAATGGGGTATTCTTTGGCAGGATATTATTAATCATCCAGGAGCCTCATTAGCAATAATTGGAAATTTAATTATTATTGAAAGCTTGCTTTCTGTAGATAATGCAGCAATATTAGCAACAATGGTCATGGATTTACCAAGTGAACAACGGGATAAAGCTTTAAAATACGGAATATTTGGAGCCTACTTTTTTAGAGGCATAGCAATGCTTTTTGCAGCATTTTTAATTAAAATATGGTGGCTAAAACCTATCGGTGGAATTTATTTACTTTATCTGGCTTATGATTATTGGAAAAGCAAACATGCTGAAGCTTTTGATAACGACACATTAGATAAAAGCAGTAATTGGCTCTATAGAGTAACAGTTGGTTCTCTGGGAACATTTTGGGCCACTGTAGCTTTAATCGAATTAATGGACATGGCCTTTTCTATAGATAATGTATTTGCAGCAGTTGCATTTACCCCAAACATAATTTTAGTGTGCATTGGCGTATTTATCGGGATTTTAGCCATGCGATTCATTGCGCAATGGTTTGTTACACTTATGGAAAAATATAGCTTTCTTGAAACGGCAGCATTTGTTGTAATAGCACTATTAGGACTCAAATTAACTTTTTCCTTATGGGAACATTTTTATCCGGAAAGTGCAATAAGTGTATTTTTAGGAAGTCATACTGCTGATATTGGTATCTCTGTTTTAACAGTTGCTATTTTCTTTGTGCCGATTTTAACTTCATTACTTTTTTGTTTTCCTCAAAAGAAATTAAATTCTTAGAAATTGTCTGAATATAAAGATGTATAGGAAAGTGAAATTTTAAATTTTTTACTAAATGTAATATAGTATCGGTTTCCTGAAAGTTTAGACTAATTTGTTTTTAAGACATTTAATCGTTTAGATTTATCTTTTGAATTAGTGTTATTTATCTAAACAAAAAATGCCTGCATCATATAGATGCAGGCAATTTTATAACTAACCAAAACCAAAGTAATAAATAACCAGTTTATTACATTGCAAAGATCAGCATAATGTTTAAGTTTTGTTGTTAAGGAATTGTTATTACTTTTTCTTAAAAAGTTAAGTTTTTCAATTTAATTTTAACATATTAATATTCTGACTTTTTGAAAAATTAATTAATTGATTATCAGGACTGTTTTGTTTTGTGTGAAATTGACATTTTTCAATTTTTGAAAGTAACAAAATTGCCATTGCTATTGCATAAAATTGTCATTGAATTTTACTTTTTATCCTGCAAAGCAAAAACCTTTTTCAAAACATCTGAAGTTCTGGCATTCAAATCGGTTCTGATGTTTTTTTCCTCAACAGTAATCATTTTAAATACACCATCCAAAGCTTTTTTGGTTATGTAATCCGTAAGGTCTGGATTTACTTTGGTAACAAACGGTATGGTGTTGTATTGCTTTATTATATTCGACCAAATTACATCGGCTCCAACCTTACCAATTGATTGTTGAACCACTGGGCTAAACTTTGAATAAAGTGGTGTTTCTGTTGTTGATTGTAAATAAACCGTTGCGGCATTTTCTTTACCCAGCAAAATACTTTTGGCATCGGTTATGGTAATGTTTTTGATAGCCGAAACAAATATAGGTGTTGCTTCTTTTACTGCATCTTCAGCAGCTCTATTCATAGCTAATATTCCTTCATCAGCCAATTTTGACATTCCCATTTTTCGTAACGTTTTGTCTAGTTTAGCTAATTCTTCAGGCATTAGAATCTTAACAGCTTCATTTTTGTAAAAACCATCGGTAGCAGTAAGTTTTGATACTTGTTCGGTAACACCTTTGTTAAGGGCTTCTTTTAGACCGGCTGCGATATCTAGGGTATTATTTGATTTTGTTGCAGCATTGATTTTTTCGGCTGCTTTTGCAAATATGCTTTTGAATTGAGCATTACTGATTGCAGGTAAGAGTAGGAGTAGGAATAGGGCTTTCTTCATTTTGTTTTTAATTTTTTTCAAAAGTAGACAAACAATATTTACTAATGAAGAGCAATTTCCCAATGAAATGCTAAAAAAAGGATCCGCTTCGTCTATTATAATCGCTCGATTTTATTTGTTATATTTGTAATATATTGAAATTAAGATATTTATGTGTTTTTAATTAATAAAATTGCAATTTTAAAAAATGAAAATACTGGAATTGGAATTACTGTCGGATGATGTTTTAAAAACGGAAGCTTTTTATAACCAAGTTTTGGGATTGGAAACTTTATATAGAAATCATTACAGTGTTTCATTCCATGTTGGAGCTACAAAACTGACTTTTCATTCTTCCCAAAATGTAAAACCAGTTTATCATTTTGCTTTTGATGTGCCCAATAATAAGCTATTGGAAGCTTTTTCTTGGATAGAAAGTAAAACCGAAATAATGTATGTAATTCCGCCCGATAAAATTGCCGATTTCTACAATTGGAATGCAAAGTCCTTTTATTTTTATGACAATAACGGAAATATTCTGGAGTTCATTGCGAGAAACGATTTGGATAACGCTTCAAAAAAATCATTTGATGGGAAGTCAATTCTGTCGATTAGTGAGATTGGATTGGTTTCGAAAAATGTAACTGCACAATGCGATGAACTATTTGATAAATATGGACTAACACCCTATTCAAAACAACCAAAATTACCCAAATTTATTGTTTTAGGAACCGTAACGGGACTTTTTATCCTTGTAGAGGAAAACAGGGATTGGTATCCAACAGATAAGAAATCAAAATCATTTTGGACAAAAGTAGTTTTTAACCACAATGGAGAAACAAGAGTATTGGAAGTTTTAGAGTAAATAAAATCAAAATAAATGTAAAATTAAACAGTTAAAAAAATGGAAAATCAAGACAATCATCAGCCATCACCGGCTAGTATTATGCAAATTGGCTCTGGGTTTTGGACCTCAAAACTATTGCTGGCCGCAGTAAAATTCCAATTATTCACAAAGATTGCTGAAAAGGAATCGATGTCGGGACAGCAAATAAAGACGATGTTGAATCTGAAGTGTACTGATATACATTTGTTTGATTTTTTAGATGCCTTAACGGGACTTGGATTTCTCAATAGGGAAGGGTTTTTGGAGTCGGCTGTCTATTCCAATAGTATCAATACCGATGCTTTTCTGGTTATAAACAAACCTGCTTATATTGGTGGTATGCTCGAAATGTTTAATAATCGTTTGTATCAATTTTGGGGGAACTTGGAGGAAGGTTTACTTACGGGTCTGCCACAAAATGAAATTAAGGCAGGTGATGACAATTTATTTGATGAACTTTATAAATCACCCGAAAGATTATTGGAGTTCATCAATGCGATGGGAAGTATTCAGATAGGAAATTTTAATGCATTTGCTCAGAGTTTTGATTTTTCAAAATACAAAACTTTGACGGATGTTGGTGGATGCGGCGCGGCATTGTCCACTACGGTAGCCAAGCACCAACCTCATATGAAATGCATCAGTTTTGACCTTCCGGTTGTAGAGCCTATTGCAAAAGAAAAAATTGTAAAGACACCTTTTTCGGATAGGGTTACAACAGCAAGCGGCGATTTTTTTGCTGACCCGTTTCCAAAAGCGGATGTTGTGGTCATGGGAAATATACTTCACGATTGGGATGAACCAAAGAAATTAGCACTTCTTCAAAAAGCCTATGATGCCCTTCCGGAAGGCGGCGCATTTGTGGCCATTGAGAACGTAATAGATGATGATAGATCCAAAAATGTTTTCGGAATGATGATGAGCCTGAATATGCTTATAGAAACCGGAACTGGTTTTGATTATACTTTTTCCAGTTTCAACAAATGGACAAAAAGTGTAGGTTTCAAATCAACATCAATTGTTCCGCTTACTGGACCTGCGAGCGCTGCAATTGCTTATAAGTAAAGTGTTGTGAAATACTAAAACGGTTGTGCCTTCCTAAGAAAACACAACCGTTTTGTTGTTATATACCATCGTTTTTCGCTCGGCGTGCAAGGTGACAGCCCTGGCAAGTACCATACGTTCCAAATCGCGACCTTTCATAATAAAGTCCTCAATTGAATGGCTATGGGAAACTCTCGAAATATCCTGTTCAATAATTGGCCCTTCATCCAGCTCTTCGGTAACGTAATGACTCGTGGCACCAATAATTTTTACCCCACGCTTGAATGCCGAATGATATGGCTTGGCTCCCGGAAATGCCGGTAAAAAGGAATGATGAATATTGATAATTTTGTTTTTGTAAAGTGAAATCAGATTCGGGGTGATAATTTGCATATAACGTGCCAAAACAATAAAATCAATATCAAATTTTTTCAATAATTCAATTTGTGCTTTTTCGCCCTCTTCTTTAGTGTCTTTTGTGAACGGAACATGATAAAAAGGAATGTTAAATCGTTCGGCAACCGGTTTTAAATCTTCGTGATTACTGATGATTAAAGGAATTTCTAACGGCAGTTCACCAGCCGAAAAACGTCCCAAAATATCATACAAACAGTGGTCGTATTTGGAAATGAACAACGCCATTTTTGGTTTTTCATCCTGTGGATACATCGCCCAAGTCATATTGAAAGGCGTGGCAAGATTCGTTTGAAAATGACTTTTTATTGTTTCAATATTCCAAGTATCTTTGCTAAACTCACATTCCAATCGCATAAAAAAGACATTTTCATCGGCATCAACGTGCTGGTCCAGGTAAGTGATATTTCCATCAATCGAAGCAATATAATTCGTAACCGAGGCAATAATTGCCTTTTTGTCTTCGCAATGGATAAGTATGGTAATTTTTTGCATTTGTTTAAAATTTTCTAAAAATAATTAGGAGCTAATCCCTCTGTACACTTCAAGTCCTCATTGATAAAACTGTTTTTCTAAGCTCCCAAAAAGAGCTTCTTTCAGTCGCTTTTTTGGAGCAAGAAAAACTAGTTGTATCCATTCCGGGCTTTTCGTTTCCATCGGGGCTAGACCTCGAAAATACCAATTTTTTCCGAAAACTAAGCTCGTTTTCTTAATAAAAAACAATGTTATCATATTTTGTGTTTTATGTTATTTTTAATGATTTTTATTTTAAAATTTATGTAAATTGCACCCTTAAATTATCATATTCACAAAATGGAATTACTTAAACCGTATGTACCCGTAAATAAAGTCCGAATTGTAACTGCCGCATCACTTTTTGATGGTCACGATGCCGCGATTAATATAATGAGAAGAATTATTCAGTCCACAGGAGTTGAGGTAATTCATTTGGGACATGATAGAAGTGTAGAGGAAGTGGTGAATACCGCGATCCAAGAAGATGCCAATGCTATTGCGATGACTTCCTATCAAGGTGGGCACAACGAATACTTTAAATATATGTATGATTTGCTTCAGGAAAAAGGAGCCGGTCATATCAAAATTTTCGGTGGGGGTGGAGGTGTAATCCTTCCTTCTGAAATAGCCGAATTACAAGCCTACGGCATCACCCGAATTTATGCTCCAGATGATGGACGTGCAATGGGATTGCAAGGAATGATTAATGATTTGGTTCAACGTTCTGATTTTCCTATCGGAGATAAATTGACAAATGAACTGGATTTAATAGAGAATAAAACGCCAACGGCTATTGCTCGTTTAATTTCGGCAGCCGAGAATTTTCCAGAAATAGCAAAGCCTTTTTTTGATAAAATCCATACAAAGAATGAATCCTCAAAGATTCCTGTTCTTGGAATCACAGGAACGGGTGGAGCTGGAAAATCATCATTGGTTGATGAATTAGTGCGTCGTTTCTTAATCGATTTCCCAGAGAAAACAATCGGATTAATTTCTGTAGATCCATCCAAAAGAAAAACTGGTGGCGCCTTGCTTGGAGATAGAATCCGCATGAATGCGATTAATAATTCAAGAGTTTATATGCGTTCCTTGGCTACACGTCAATCTAATTTGGCTTTGTCCAAATATGTTGCCGATGCCATACAAGTAATCAAAGCCGCAAAATATGATATTATAATTCTGGAAACTTCGGGAATTGGTCAATCGGATACCGAGATTATGGACCATTCGGATGTTTCTTTATATGTGATGACACCTGAATTTGGTGCTGCAACCCAATTAGAAAAAATTGACATGCTTGATTTTGCTGATTTGGTCGCTATCAATAAATTTGACAAACGAGGTGCTTTAGATGCCTTGAGAGATGTTAAAAAACAATACCAACGCAACAATAATCTTTGGGATGCGGATTTAGATACGCTACCTGTTTTCGGAACCATTGCTTCGCAGTTTAACGATCC
>NZ_DASTTN010000523.1:0-5970 GCF_035760125.1 Flavobacterium sp. | reverse complement strand
GATATTGAATTCAATTTCCCTTTTGGTTTCAAAGAATTAGAAGGAATTCACTCAAGAACTGACTTTGACTTAAAAGCACACGAAGAATATTCAGGTAGAAAATTACAGTATTTTGACGCCGAATTGAACCAAAATTACGTTCCTTATGTGGTAGAAACCTCTGTAGGTTTGGACAGAATGTTCTTGGCTGTTTTCGCTACTTCCCTAAAAGAAGAAACATTAGAAGATGGTTCAACCAGGACTGTATTGAAATTACCAGCAGTTCTTGCACCTACAAAAGCTGCCGTTTTACCATTGGTTAAAAAAGACGGATTACCGGAAATTTCCAAAAAAATCATTGATGATTTAAAATGGGATTTCAACGTGGCATATGATGAAAAAGATGCAGTAGGAAGACGTTACAGAAGACAAGATGCTTTGGGAACTCCTTTCTGTATCACAGTGGATCATCAAACTATCGAAGATCAAACGGTAACAATTCGTCATAGAGATACAATGAAACAAGATCGTGTAGCTATCGCCGACTTAAAATCAATCATCGAAAATGAAGTTTCTATGAAAAATTGGCTAATGAAAATGTAATCATTTCATTCTAATATATTAAAAGTGCTTCTCATTTGGGAAGCACTTTTTATATTAAAGCAATTGAGTTTACAAACACACAACCTCACCTGCTTACTCTTATTTTCTTCAATTCAAAAGACTCAAAAAATATTTGTACTGTTTTTCCTTAATTAAAAAATGCAGTTCGTCGTATTTATGTGCATTTCGTCGTAATCTATTAACATTCATTTTATAGATATTAACAACTAAGTTTAAAAAAACATGATTTATGTAATTTTATTTTGTCGAAATAGCAACAATTCCATTTTGAAATTACAATTAGCTAGTTTTTTTCATTAGTCCCAATGAATTATAATAATTAACTAAAGCAATAATCTACAAAAAGAACAGCAGTTCGTTACGCAACTAACCAAATTAGGAAAGCTATTAATGAATTTTTCGTACATAATAATTGACGATGATCCTGAAAGTGTTTTGGAAACAAAAGCTATCACAGCTAGTTTTTCAGAGCTTCATTTTATAGCAGCTGCATATAATTATGCTGATGCTTTAAATCTTATTATTGAGCATAGTCCAAAATTGGTTTTTCTTGAAATAGACCCAACCAACAAAAAGAGTAATCTTTCCTTGAATCTAATTGATGCATTGTATAGGTACTTAAAAGTTATCCCAAAAATCATAATAACCACATCAAAAAAAGATTTAGCATTTGAAGCAATACAATACGAAGTAACCGATTATTTGATAAAACCATTAATGAGTCTAGATTTTAAAAAATTAATCTTAAAACTAAAAAAATCAAATTGGGATGATGAAATTATTTTAATTCAAGCTCCAAGTCCAGAAGAAAATACTCCATCAAATACAACTATTGAAACTACAAATAAGAAAAAAAATCTTGTTTTATGCATTAAATCGTATGGAGATCATCGTTATATTGACTCTAAAGACATTTGTTATTTACAAGCCGATAATAACTCAACCGATATTCATTTAAATAATGGCGAAGTAATCACAGCTTTCAAAACTTTAAAACATTTTGAAGCAGTTCTATCAATTCCATTTATTAGAATCCACAATAGTTACATAATCAACCGCAACTATATAGCTAGAATTCACACTGGTAACTCAGTTTGCTATATTAAAAATACTACCATAAAACTTCCATTTTCAAAGTCCTATAAGAAAAATATAGACTTTATCATAAGTGATTTTTCCAACGAAAATTACATAGAAGTCTAAAAATAAGCATTTTACCAAGATTTGATACCCATTCACTAACAAACGAATGTCAATTACCACAAAGGCTCTTCACTGTAAGAAAATTTAAGGTTTTACTATGTAGTTTTACAAAAGAAATTCCTGCAAAAGGAATCAAAAACCGTAAAACTTTTAAAAAACATAAAACCTTAAAATCATGAAAAGAACTACCTTAACAATCGGATTATTTACAGTAGTAATGGCGTTAACTTCTTTTACTACACCAGAAACATCAACTCCTACTAATGACAGCTCGGTAATTACTTCTATAGATGGTTCAGGAGGTCAAGATTCAGGAAGAACTAGAAAATTGGATTATAATGGCGGAGGAATGAAATTCAGCACAACAAATCAAATAGCTGATATTGATGGTTCAGGAGGTCAAGATTCAGGAAGAACCAGAAAATTGGATTAAAAAGTTGATTCTCTATAGGTCAGCCTAAAAAGATTAACAAGTTTTATAAAAATAAATTAAACCAGAGAAGTTAGCTTCCCTGGTTTTTTTTGTATTTAAACTCAAATGTTTATCAATAACTCTAAATGAAAAAACCCAATAAGAAACGTTATTGGGGTTTAATCTTAATATTCGATCTTTCCGATGTGCCTCATAATCCGAACAATTTTTGTCTTTCTATTGTTGATATATGAGGAGGAACTCGTAGCTTTAAATTTTCTCGGATTGGGTAATATTGCTGCAATTCCGGCTGCTTGAACCATTGTTAAGCTCGAAGCATCTTTTCGATACCAATGTTCTGTTGCGGCATAGGCTCCGTAAACTCCGTCCCCCATTTCGATGCTGTTGAGGTAAACTTCCATAATCCGTTTTTTGCCCCAAATAGCCTCTATTAAAACCGTGAAATAAGCTTCCAAGCCTTTACGGAGGTAGCTACGACCTTGCCAAAGAAAAACATTTTTGGCGGTTTGCTGTGATATAGTACTTCCACCTTTTATCTTTCGTCCTCTTTCATTGCTTTTGTATGCTTTTTGCATCGCAATAAAATCAAAGCCATTATGTGTCAGGAAAGTTCCATCTTCACTGGCAATTACAGCTTTTTGTAAATTCACGGAAATTTTATCAATAGGTTCCCAATTATGGCTGAAATATATTTCCTTTCCTGCTGCTTTATTTTCAAAATAACGTATCACCATTAATGGGGTGAATGGAACAGGTACAAATTTAAAGAGGACCACAAAAGAAATTGAAATCCCAAAAAACCACAACAAAACTTTTAGTAGAAACCATTTTACTTTGGTCAAAAAGCTTTTGTTATGTTTTTTGGCAGGTGTTTTTTTTGTTGTTTTTTTGGGTGTTATTTTGGTTGCCATTTTTTATGTTAAATCTGCTAGTTCGGTTCCTATTAAACTGCCTATTGCTACTCCCATTCCGCCTAACCTAACGCCACAATACACGTTTTCAGAGAGTTGGGATACAATAGGTTTTTTGCTGTTACCAATGCCCATAATTCCACTCCAGCGGTGCTCGATTTGGACATCTTGATTGGGCAAAATTACTTTTTTTAATAAGTCTTCCAATTTTTTTTGTACAATTTCTGTTTGACCAAATTCAGTAGTCGTTTCGGTTTCAAAATCAAGATTTCTACCACCTCCAAGCAGTATTCGATCACCAATATTCCTGAAATAGTAGTAACCTCTATCGAGATGAAAAGTTCCTTTTATGTCTAAATTAGGAATGCGTTCTGTGATTAAAACCTGTGCTCTTGCTGGTTTTACTCCGCCTTTGGTTAGTTCAGTAGCAAAACCATTGGTGGCAAACAATAATTTTTTGGTAGTGAAACTAAAATCACCGAGTGCAACTTCAACACCGTTTTCTTTATCCAAAAAGGAAGTAACGATTTGTTGGTTCAGTATTAAAATATCATTTTCATAGGCTTGTTTTAATAAGGCCTGCATCATATTTCCAGTATCAATTTGAGCTTCAAAAGGATTGAAAATTAAATATTCGTTAATGTCTCCAAAACCAAAACGGTCGACTTCTTTGGCAAATACATCGGCTTTGAAAAGAGGTTTTAAGATTTGATTTATAAACGACAACTTATTAGAACATTCACTGAAACTGTTTTCATCGCCCTTTAAAAATAATTCATAACCACCGTAGGGTTTGAAATCTATTGTATTATCACCAAGACGTTTTCTCAATAATTGTAAGCCACTCCATCTTTTTTGGATGAGTTGGATAACTTCTTCCTCTGTATGTGTTTTTAAATCTTCGATGATTTCTGAAATACTGCCAAAACAGGCAAATCCAGCATTTTTGGTACTGGCTCCTTGTGGTAGCATTCCTTTTTCGAGTATCAATATTTTACTGTCGGGGTATTTTTCACGCAAGCGCAAGCCTGTATGTAAACCCACAATACCACTACCCACAATAGTGAAGTCTACATTAGTAAACCAATTTTTTAATTCCCAATAGCTTAGTTGCATTTGACTTTTTTTTTATAAAATTAAATAAATTTTCTAGTTTTTGAATAGTACACTTTGAATATGTTAGACTATATAAATTATTATTTTGAAATATTATTTTTAAAGCTAGGAATGCATTAAGATTTAAAACAATAGGGGTTTGGCATTATAATTGTGTTGTAAAATTAGATTTTAAAAATCGGCAACGCTTAGATTGGTTGAATAGTTGAATAAATTATTAGGTAACTCAAAATATAGTAATAAAATTAAATATCTGGTTATGTTTGAAAATATAGATGAACTTATAGAAGTAAACCTAAAACTGCTATATACATCGAAATCACAATTTATGATGCGCATCAATTTTAAGGACGAATGCGGTTTTAACTTAAAAAATTCCAAAGTTTTTGCAGAAATTTTAGACCATAAAGGTCTTGTCGTATTAGAGAAAGAGCAAGGATTTCGTTGTGATTTAACGGATTTTGGCAAACAAATTTATGAAAATGGAGGATGGAATAAATACCAGGAAACTGTTGAATCGTTTGCAAAATTTAAAAACATAGTCAATATGGATTCACAAGTAAAAAAAATTGAACAATCATTTCTGAAAAAAATAATGATTGCCAGTATCATCGTATTAGTATTGTGTTTTTTTATCACGCTATTAACCGTTGAAATTTTTAAAAACCCTTAGTTTTTCACAACTTTTTTCGGCACTAAAAAGGGCGACTTTTTTAAGTTTTTTTTATGTGTTCTGATTTATTTTAATTGATGATTATAATGTTATATTTGAAAACTGAATATGTATTTTAAATAATTATGAGAAAAACAATCCTTTTAATGCTAACTATGATGAGTTTAACTGCAAGTGCTCAAAATGTAATGACTCCGGAATTACTGTGGAAATTAGGACGAATTACTCCTTTAGGAATTTCAAAAGACGGCAAAAATGTTGTTTACAAAGTGTCGACACCATCAGTCGAAGAAAACAAATCCAATTCCAAATATTATACTGTTGCTATTAGTGGTGGAACAGCTGTAGAAATTAAGGACACAAAAGAAGTTTTGGTTGATAAAAATATTTCTCCTGATGGGAAATACATAGTTTACAATCAAGAAGTGAAAATTGATAATGTTTTAGGAAAAGACTATTATCCTAATTTAGATAAATCCAATGTTCAAATTTATAATGGTCTTGATTATCGTCATTGGGATACTTGGAATGAAGGTAAATTCAATCACGTTTTTTACAAAGAAAATAAGGAAGGGGCAGAAGGAATTGATATTTTGAAGGGAGAAAACTTTGACAGTCCTCAAAAACCTTTCGGTGGTGATGAAGATTATAATTGGTCTACAGATGGAAAAAGTATAGTGTATGTGTGCAAGAAAAAAGCGGGTACTCAATATGCGCTTTCTACAGACACCAATATATATGAGTACAATCTTGAAACTGGAAAAACCATTAATAGAACTGAAGGAAACTCTGGATATGATACAGCTCCACAATTTTCTCTTTCTGGTAATCTGACTTGGTTGCAAATGAAACGCGATGGCTATGAAGCGGATAAAAACGATTTGATTGTTAGTTTCAAAGGAATAAAAATGAACCTTACTGCTAATTGGGACGGAACTGTCAGTAGTTTCAAATGGAGTAATGATGGAAAAAAAGTATATTTTATTGCACCAATAGATGGGACATTACAGCTTTTCGAGGTTAATTTTCCA
>NZ_DASTTN010000522.1:0-3756 GCF_035760125.1 Flavobacterium sp. | reverse complement strand
CACATATTGAGCGTTCAACTTTCCAATGGAACTGGGCACATTATCCAAAAGACAGAAATGACGAGGTTACTCCTTGGCACGAAGCTTTTGTAAATGCCAAAAAATGGATAGACAATACAAACAAATAAGACTTCCTATTTAAAGTTTTATTTCCCAATAAAGCCCGTCTCTTTATAATTTTAGAGACGGGTTTTTCATGAAGATTTTTGTCCTAAAATCTTAATTAACCTAAAAAAAAAAAACCAGCAATGATTACCATTCAAAAAAAACTTTTTATTATAAGTCTACTCCTTTTAATAAATCCAGTATTTGCACAAATTTCAGATGAGTCCTTAAAAATTAATCCCCTGTTAGAATTGTATGGTTTTAATGCAAAAACTTTAGAACTAAAAGGAAATGTAACACAAATGCATGAGCAGCAATTTTCGATAAACGCTAAAGGGAACATAACAGGTGATTCTGAATTGATCAATAATTTTTATAAATTTTACACCGAAGGTTCTACCAAAGAATTTGAGCAAAATTATAAGTATCTGCTCTCAAAAAAGCACTTTTTCAGTTATACCAATAAAGGTTATATTTCACATATAGATATTGAGACTGTTAATGTAGCCAAAGATAAAGACACAACCAGTACTGATTTGGAAAACGAAACTCAAACTCCAGATTTTTCAACGGCTGATTACAAATATGTACAAAAGAAAAACATTTTATACAAAGGAGAAGAAGTTACCGAAGGTTCATCAAAAAAGACAACTACCCGAAAAGAATACTTTTATCATTTCAATGATGAGAATCAAGTTTTCCAAATTGATTACCAATCTACAGATTTATCAAAAAAATTCATTTACGATTCTAATGCACTGGTAAAAGAAATGCATACTTTTAAATCAGGCATTTTATCCCATAAAAGCATTTACAAATACGACCGTAACAATAGGTTAATTAACATAGCTACAATCAATTCAGATAACAATACAAAATATCCAAACCGAGAAATAGTTATAACATATAAACTGGACGAAATCGGAAATGTAATCGAGAAAAAAATGATAACATATCTTTATTCCCCTGAAGGAACCAAAGAGTTTCTTGAAGGATTTTTAAATTTATATAATTATACCTATTTGTAGTTTTTTTATCTAAAATTCCGTTTGTATCTTAGCCAAAAGTATAAACACATAACCTTAACCTAAAAAGCAACGCCCCTTGCTTTTTAGACCTTTTTAAAATCAACCTACACCCATGAAAAAAATTACTTTGCTGCTTGCCACACTTGTATTAAGTGCAACACATTCCTATGCTCAACTGAAAGTTACCAAAATCAGAAACAAAGACCAAGATCACTATATAGCAACAGTTATAGGTTATCCCATTATAGGTCTTTATACCTATGTAAACCAACCTGAACCCATTACAATCCTCAATGCAGACGGTACAGGAATTATGCAAAATGAAGATCTTGTCAAAGAAAACATCATTTGGGGAATTGAATGTTCCGAATCTGGAGTTCCAATTTTTAAAGAAGGATTTAATAGTGCATCTTATTCCTTTTGGTATAGAATAACCGGTTCCGCCAAATCCAAAACCGATGATGGAAACAATTGGATATTACAATCCTTTTCGATTCATTATGATAGAAAGAAAATGTTCATTTCCGGCGAAAGAGTAAAAGAATATGTAGAAGAGGATAAAAAATCTTAAATCCCTGTATATCCTCTATTTCACAAATTATTTTGGTCCAAAACTAATTCAAAAAAGCGCTTTTGTCCCTCCAATTCATTTAATTTATACAATTTTAAGAAAACGATTTCGTTGATTACCAATATTGTAATTATATTAATCGTAATTAATCATTGGAAAATAAAAATTATTATTAATTTTTATTTAATTTGCGAAAAAATTTAACAATCATACAATGAGAACGATTACCCGTCTTTTTGATTTCCCTTACTATCAGCTAGAAAATTACAACAAATTAGACGCTTTGGTTACGAAGCAAGATGGTGTTTGGGTAAAAACCTCAACCCAGGAATATCTTGATAAAGCCAATGCAATTTCTAGGGCATTGCTAAGAATGGGCATCCAAAAAGATGACAAAATTGCTATCATTTCAAGCAACAATAGAACGGAGTGGCATATCATGGATATTGGTATTTTACAAACCGGTGCACAAAACGTACCTATTTATCCAACTATTGCTCAAGAAGATTATGAATATATTCTAAATCATTCTGGGGCCATGTATGTATTTGTTTCGGATATCGAAGTGTACAATAAAGTAAATAATATAAAAGCGAATGTGCCTTCCTTAAAAGAGGTCTTTTCATTCAATGAAATTGGAGGATGCAGAAACTGGGCTGAATTATTAAATCTAGGAGCAGACAAAAGCAATCAGGACGTTGTTGAGGACAGAAAAAACAATGTAAAATCAGATGATTTAGCGACTATCATTTATACATCGGGAACAACAGGACGTCCAAAAGGAGTCATGCTTTCTCATAGAAATATTGTTTCGAATGTACTTAACAGTGCATCCAGAATTCCTTTTGAAGCAGGGAAAAGTGTAGCATTGAGTTTCCTTCCTATTTGCCATATTTTCGAAAGAATGATTTTATATCTGTACCAATATTATGGTGTTTCAGTATATTTCGGCGAATCTATAGACAAAATTAGCAGCAATTTAAAAGAAGTAAGACCAACCGTAATCACTGCCGTACCGAGACTTCTAGAAAAAGTATACGATAGTATTCTTGCAAAAGGAACTGAATTGAAAGGAATCAAAAAAATGCTTTTCTTTTGGGCAATCGATTTAGGACTGCGTTACGAGCCTTATGGAGCCAATGGTTTTTGGTATGAATTCCAATTAAAAATTGCCCGTAAACTAATTTTCAGCAAATGGAAAGAAGGTTTGGGAGGTAACTTAGATTTAATGGTTTCAGGAAGTGCCGCTTTACAAAAAAGATTATCACGCGTATTTGCAGCTGCCGAAATCCCAGTTATGGAAGGTTATGGATTAACAGAAACTTCTCCTGTAATTACTGTAAATGACATGAGAAACAGAGGTTTCAAAGTTGGAACTGTCGGAAAAGCAATTGACAATGTAGAAGTAAAAATTGCCGAAGACGGTGAAATTCTTTGCAAAGGTCCAAATGTTATGATGGGTTATTACAAAGATCCTGTAAAAACAGCCGAAGCTATCATCGATGGATATTTTCATACGGGAGATATTGGTAATGTTGATCAAAATGGATTTTTGACCATTACTGACCGCAAGAAAGAAATGTTTAAAACTTCTGGAGGAAAATACATTGCACCTCAAATTATCGAAAACACCATGAAACAATCTCGTTTTATTGAGCAAATTATGGTTATCGGTGATGGAGAAAAAATGCCTGGAGCACTTATACAACCTAGTTTTGAATTTATCAAAGAATGGGAAAAACTACACGGTATTGAGGTTGGAAAAACAAATCAAGAAATAATTTCCAATCCAAAAGTAATTGCCCGTATTCAAGAAGAAATTGACCATATCAATCCAAAATTTGGAAATTGGGAACAAGTAAAACGTTTCGAATTAACACCAGATGTTTGGTCAATTGACGGTGGACACCTTACTCCTACCCTAAAATTAAAAAGAAAAATTATACTGGAAATATACAAAGACCTTTACGAAAAAATATACGGTCATTCGCTGTAAACTTTTGTTAAAATTTAAAAATTCAAAGTCCTGATAGTTATTATCAGGGCTTTTTT
>NZ_DASTTN010000521.1:0-2039 GCF_035760125.1 Flavobacterium sp. | reverse complement strand
TCCTGTTTATTTTCATTGCCATAAAAGGATACTTTAGTTTCTCCATTTTTATAAAGTGTCAATGTTGCATAACCATTTCCACCATACGAAAAATCATTTGGATTGACAGCTTTGGCGGCTTCTGATTTGGAACCTGCACCAGTAATGATTTGTGTAATATTGTTTTTGCTTAAATATTGTAAATTATGGTCATGCCCCGAGACAACAATTACATTTTTTTGATTTTGCAAAAGTGTTTTCACCCTTTTGGTAAAATAGAGATACACCTTATTTTGAATATCCTGCGGATAGACACCCGATGTTTTTCGGGTCAAATTAAATACAGAGCCAATAATGGGCAATGGAATTTTTTGTTCAGTAGGAAAAAGTTCTTTTTCAGCTGAATATTGTCCGCCACTGGTTCCATTGCTCATTAATGGATGGTGAAGCGCAAGGATTATTGTTTTGTCTTGGTTTTTATTCAAGATACTTGCCAGTTCGTCAAAAAAATCTTCGCGGGTTTTGATACTGCAATTGTCATTTATAGTTGGATATTTGTCCCAGTCTTCCAGAAACCATTGACTATCAATAGTGATTAAAGTTATGTTTTTGTCAATCTTTAATTCTTCTAAACCACAGTTTTTTTGTGGTAAAAAAGCTTTTTTATCTTTTAGGTAGTTGGTTATAAATTTTGCTTGACGTTCTAAGCCCGAAATTCCGCTTGCCCAATCATGGTTTCCTGGAATAAAAATTGTTCTTCCTTTAAAATTTTTAGATAATTCTAACTGTTTTGTAAGTTTAGTTTCAGCAGAAACCTGTTCTTCTGGAGATTTGTTGCTTGGAAATCCGTTGGGATAAATATTGTCGCCAAGAAATAATAGTGTACTTTTTTTATTCGAATTTTCTAACCTTTTTTGAAGTAATGAAAGTGTTTCTTGAGCTTTGTCTTTATTAGGACTTCCAGCATCACCAATTAAGTAAAATGTATGGACAATTTTTGAGGAATCTAGTGTGTTTTGGGTAATTTCATTTTCTAAATTTTTACCGTATTGGGGATAGTATGTAGCGCAAGAATGTAGAACCAACACTAAAACAATGAAGGTAGAACTGATTATGAAACAATTTTTTGAAAACAATCTCATGTTTGCATTTTAAATTGGTTAGTTTTTAGATTATCTATTGGTCAAAAATAAGTTTTTCCTTTTTATATAAATTCAACAATCATGCCTTTTATAAATTGTGCCTAATAGCAACTGATTGAAGATTTGGTTATTCTAAATTTAGCGAAATCTCGAGTTTTTTACCGATTTTTCGACGATATTAAGTAAAGATAATTGATTTAATCAATCTTACTTTTAAACAAATTTAAAATATTAAAGACCAAAAAGATACTAAGATTTATTTATTCTTCAGTATAAAATGATTTTCAAAGAACAATTTCATAATTTAGACGGATAAATTTTTTTTTATGACTCTCGTAAATCAAGTTCAGGATTTTGTATCCGATCTAGTGGAAAGTAAACTCTCGGGTTTATATACATATCATAATTTGAATCATACCACAGGTGTTGTTAACGCCGTGAATAGATTATGTGATGAAGAAAAAATCTCACTTCAGGATAAAGAGATTTTATTGATAGCGGCTTGGTTTCATGATACGGGATATACAAAAGGTTGTAAGGATCATGAGAGTTCCGGTGTTGAAATTGCTACTCATTTTTTGAAAGAAAAGGGAAAACCTGAGGAGTATATTACTAATGTCTCTAATTTAATTAAAGTAACAACCAAGGAGTATGTGCCAAAAACTCTTTTGGAAAAAATCATTAAGGATGCAGACTATTATCATATTCTGAATGATGATTATGTAGATACTTGTGAAGGCTTGAGGAAAGAATGGGAAAATGTTGAGGGAAAATTGTTTACAGAGTTAGAATGGGCCAAAGAAAATGAATTCTTTTTGTCAAAAATTCACCAGTTTTATACTCCTTATGCGATTGAACATTGGCAGCCATTAAAAGATAAAAACATAAAACGACTTCGAAAAAAAATAAAAAAAATGA
>NZ_DASTTN010000520.1:0-13403 GCF_035760125.1 Flavobacterium sp. | reverse complement strand
TACAAATTCCTGTCAAATAAAAGATTTTCTAAAGCAAGAAAAGCACAGAAATATAAAAGCACCTCATTGTAGACTGGCCCCATAAATTTAAGCCATACATAGCTAATTCAGCAACTAAAATTAAAACTATAATTATTTATGGCCGCATATCTATTTTGCAAGGTTCTTGCTAAATTGATTAAGTCCACAATAGTTCCCTTCTCAGCGTCCCCAATTGATCGTATGTATTCTGCTCGTGTTTCATCAGCTCTTACTAATTTATTTACATAAGTATTCTATTTATAAAAAAGTAAACTTATAAATTTACTTTTTTTACAATACAGACTTAATATTAGAAAAGTACCTACTAATCAACTCCCGTTATTCTAAAATTTTTACTTTAAAGTAATTCCCCAGCTTATTTGAGTAATTAATTAACAAAGGCGCTGTCGTATTTGCAGTATCTACTCTTTTTTAAACTTTTCAAAATTTGTAACTCAGTACATAACTAAACTTTACGATTATGAGAGTTTTATTTTTTTTTATTCTACTCTTAACAATACAATCATGTGCTACAAAAAAGTATAGTAAGAAACATTTATTGCCTGAAGGAATAAAATCTGCAACCGAAGAAATATATGTAGTAGTAAATAATCAGAAAAAACTTTTGCAAAAAAAACACATGGTTTTTACTAAAAATGGCCGTATCAAATACTCTAAAACTGTTGATTCGTTAGGCAATCTATTGCAAGAAACCGAAAAGAAATTATGGTTTGTAGTGAAATCCTATCCAGATAAAGAACCTTATTATTGTAAAACACGTTGGAAACCTAAACAACGTGAACGCATCAGCTGCTACACTAAAAAACAATACAAACAAAATGAAGCCATTTATTATTATAATACAGATGGAACTATTGATAAAATAGTAGATAATTTTACAACTTTCCATACACAGTATTTTTATTATACCAACAAAGAACTCTCTAAGATTGTCATCAGAGATAAAAATGACACACTTATTGATGAAGTTTTAATACGCTGTGCTACTAAAGATGAAAAAGGTACTTGTTTAAAAGAGATTCGAATTTGGACTAAAACAAACAATAAAGAAGAGATACACTTCTCTCCTAATTATGATTAATTTACGATGTTTTATTTAGCAATACTAGGTAGGTTCCGCATTTCACTTTTGATAGCATATGATGGCACTTACTTCCCCATAAATCAACTTATTTTTTTTGATCGCACATCCAGTAACCGAACGTCAATCCATAATAAACACGGTTAATCCTCTTGCTCCATGGGCACCTAATACTAGGGATTGTTCTATATCGGCAGTTTTTGACGGTCCCGCTATAAAAGTCCCAAAACCATATTCTTGATTTCCGATAAGTTCATATGCTTGATGCATCGTTGCTACAATATCGTTCTTATTTACTACAATAGCCAAATATTGTGGAATAAACACCGAAACACGTTGTCCTAATATAGCATCCGTTACCCAAAGAGCCGAGTTTTCGGCAACGCCAAAATGCGCTTTAACCAAAGTTAATTCTACATTTTCCAAAAGATGTGGATCAACATTCATCCAATTCATTGTTGCAATTTTGGAGAGTTCTGGAATGGTGGTAATCATACGTTTGCCCGCTGGATAATTTTTTTTTACAAAATCGATGATGGCATCATAATCCTTGACTTCAACAAAATGCCCCCCGATACCTTGTAAAACCGTTTTGTAAGTATCGAGTACATTAAAAACTTCTAAACCTAAAGTATCTAAATCCAGCAATTCAGTTACTGATGAAGGCTGGTTGAATTGTATCTTTTCTAAAATAGAGGCTCTGTTACTCATGGTGCTTGTCTTTAGATTCTTTTCCGTTTTTTTTATACCATTCCCTAAAGGATTCCTCTGGAGGCGTAGGCATTTCTCGTTGTTTGTACCAAGGATTAAGACTGTTATTCACCACAGCTGGTATATTTTTCATCGCAAATCTCCCCGCTTTTCCCGCTAAATCAAAAACCATTGGATTGGCCAGAACCGTTGCCATTCCTTTCATGGCCATAGTTTTGGTTGTTGGGGTATGTCCTTCTTTTACCAATACCTGACGCCATTTGTACAATTGTTCATGAATATCAATTTTTACTGGACAAACATTGGTGCAAGAGCCACATAGTGTACTGGCAAAAGGCAAATCTGCATTTTTGCTCATATCAAGATTCGGTGCCAATATAGAACCTATAGGTCCTGCCACTGCATTATGATAACTATGGCCTCCACTTCTTCTGTAAACGGGGCAGGTATTCATACAAGCGCCACAACGAATACATTTCAAGGAGTTTCTAAAATCTTCCCTTCCAAGCTGAGTGCTTCTGCCATTATCCACAATCACAATATGCATTTCTTTTCCATCTCTTGGTGTTTTAAAATGACTGGAAAAAGTGGTTATGGGCTGTCCCGTCGCGCTTCTGGCTAACAATCTGAGAAAAACGCCCAGATGTTTGCGCTGAGGAATCAACTTTTCAAAACCCATACAGGCAATATGAACATCGGCTAGATGCACACCCATATCGGCATTGCCTTCATTGGTACAAACTACAATTTCACCGGTTTCGGCAATCGCAAAATTCACTCCTGTCAAAGCCACTTTCCTGGTTAGAAAAGTATCTCTAAGATGCATTCGTGCGGCTTCGGTTAAATATTGTGGGTCGTTATTTCCTTTTTCAGTTCCAAGATGTTCATGAAAAGTTTCGCTTACATCTTCTTTTTTTAGGTGAATGGCAGGCAAAACGATATGGCTTGGTGGTTCTTTTCTAAGCTGAACTATTCGTTCTCCCAAATCCGAATCGATAACATCAATTCCCTTTTCGGATAAATATTCATTCAAATGACATTCTTCGGTAAGCATTGATTTAGACTTAACCATTTGCTTCACTCCATGATTTTCAATAATCGAATGGACTATTTTGTTGTGTTCATCCGCATCCGCAGCCCAATGAACAATTATTCCATTTTTTAGGGCATTCGATTCAAATTCAACTAAATAATTATGAATATTCGAAAGTACATTGTTTTTGATTTTGGATGCTGTTTCTCGTAGCAATTCCCATTCTGGAATTTGAAAAGCCGCTTTATCCCTTTTTTCACGAACGAACCATAGCGTTTCATCATGCCAATCTACTCTCTTGATATCTTTATTAAAATTCGTTGCGGCTTCGCTATGTTCAATGATTTTTGCTTTCATATGCGTAAAATTTATTTTTAAGCGGTCACATATGGTATCGCCTTTTAATAATAGGTGTTTGCTTACGCAAACTTGTTTTTAATGGCGATTTCATAAAGATGAATTTAATATTTCTGCTATATGAATAATTTTAATGGCGCTTTTTTCTCTTTTCAGAATGCCTTCCAAATGCATTAAACACGACATATCAAAACCAGCTATGTATTCCACCTGATGCTTTTCATGGTCTTTGATTCGGTCTTGTCCCATTTTTACTGAGATCGCCTCTTCCGTTACACAAAAAGTGCCCCCAAAACCACAACATTCATCTTTTCGACTCAATGAAACCAAATGTATCCCTTCAATGTTACTTAATAATTGAATTGGTTTAGAAAAATACGGAGCATTCAATTCACTCATTTGCGAAAGCTTCAACCCTCTTTGTCCATGGCAACTTTGGTGTAAACCTACTTTATGCGGAAAATTTCCAGGAATCATTTCAACTTTTAAAACATCGGTAATGAACTCTGTCAATTCGAATACCCTTTTTCGCATTTGCGCAGCCAAAGCTTCGTTTTTATCATCGTGCAAATGCTCTTTTACATGCAAAACACAACTTCCAGAAGGACAAACGATATAATCAAAACCTACAAAATTGGCAATAAAATTAGCATCACAACCTTTGGTCAAATGTTCGTATCCGCTATTGGCCATTGGTTGCCCGCAACAGGTTTGTCCCATCGGAAAACTAACATCGCATCCTAATTTTTTCAATAATTCATAGGTGGCAATACCCACTTTGGGATAAAATTGATCAACATAACACGGAATAAAAAGTCCTATTTTCATAATTAAATTAAAATAATAATGGAACCAATTTTCTCATTCTGTAATTCTCTTTAAGAAATTTAGAAGTGATTTGCTTATCCGAGATAACCATTGCTGCTCCTAATGCAGAACCTAGAGGAGAATGTGTGGATAAAACCTTGAACGAACTAAAATGATGAGACATCAGTTTCATAAAAACATCATTGTCCGTAAAACCCCCATCAATATAAATTGTTTTTATTTTACTGTTTCCAATAGCCTTGTTTATAGTGTCCACTTGCAGTTCCATAAGTTCAATCATCAACTGATGATAGGCTTCCTCAAAAGTGGCAAATAGCGCTAATTCTGTCTTCTGGGGCAAACGCTGAAGAGAAATTCCCTCGAATTTAAAGTAAACTGCCGGCTTTTCAATTAGTCCCAAATAAATATCTGGATCAAATTGAACTTCACGGTGGTATCCATATTCCTTGTGGTAATACTCACAAAGTTTTTCTACCTGCAACCGATACTCATTTCCCATAAAAAAACGAGAAGCTTTCACGCGTTTTCCATCAATTCTAAGATAATTCAAGCAGTTATTGGCAATGTCTTCCCTACTCAAACTTTCAGAATTAAAAGGATTAAGGGCGATACTCCAAGTACCTGTTGAAAGCAAAAGAAAAGGTTTCTTTTTACTCAAAATATAAGGCAATAAAGCCGAAGAACTATCGTGTATTCCTACCCCTATTTTTATTTTCTTATCTCTGTAAGTGGTATTAATACTGGCTGAAGTAGGAACAATTGGCGGCAAAATTTTATCAATACCCTCGGCATGTACCCAGCCATGATAATCCTCTTCATCAAAGTTCCATAAATTAGTGTGGCAGCCAATACTGGTATATTCACTCACGGGTATGCCAGTAAACAAATAAGAAAGATATTGTGGCAGGTGCAAACTGTATTTTATTTGTGCAAACAGTTCTGGTTTTGTTTGTTTCAACCAATACAATTGCATTCCTGAATTTAGCATTCCTGATTGCGGCGAAGCGGTTTGTGCACCAATTGTAAGCACATCACCGTACTGATTGTAAAACGCTTCGATTATTTCTTGGGGAAGCTCTTTAATATAATTATAAAGTGGTGTTAATGGCTTTCCTTTATAGTCAAGATGCACCAAGCTTGCTCCGTAAGAAGAAAAATTTAACGTCTTTACATCAAAGCGAGGGTCTTCTAAAATTGCATCAAAAGTATCTTTTATCCAATGACGCAGTGCTTCGAGATCCTCGGTTTCACAGCCATCTTCATCTACCGTAAGTGGTAAATTTACATAGTCACGATACACTTCATTATAATCGTCATCAAAAAGAAAAAACTTTTTGTTGGTCTTACCAATATCGAATACAGCGTTTACTCTAGTCATAACTTATAAGCCTGTAGCTACCGTTTTTAATCCTCTTTCAGTAATAAGACCATTTCTAATAGCAAGATCACGATACAACCCCACTGGATTCAATGCAGCTCCCGAACGCAAACGCGCTTCGGCAACCAAGGCACGAACATCTGTACGGAAAGCGTTTTGCAAAATCTCCTGCGCTTTAACCACATCGTTTTCCTCTTGGGCAATTTCTAATGCTTTTCTGTCTACCAAAAGTGCCTGAGCATACGCAATCATAATCGCTTCAACTGATTGCAATAAATCTTCTAAAGGATCTTTAACATTGTGTGAAGCGTCAATCATCCAGCCCAAATCTTTGGCATGGTTCATTCCTCTGGCATCCATTCCTTCCACTAATTCATTAAAAATTAAAAACAATTGATATGGTTTTAATGCACCAGCAGTTAAATCATCGTCCCCATATTTTGAATCATTAAAATGAAATCCGCCTAATTTTCCTTCCATCAATAATAAAGAAACAATCTGTTCAATATTTGCGTTTGGCAAATGATGTCCTAAATCAACTAAAGTTTGTGCTTTGTCTCCTAATTTTTTCACGTACGAATAGGATTGTCCCCAATCAGCAACTGTAGTTGAATAAAAGTTAGGCTCAGCGCATTTATATTCTAAAAATAATTTCCAGTTAGAAGGCAACGCATCATAGATTTCTTCTAAACTTTCTAAAGTATTTTGGTAGGCTTTACGAAAATTCAATTGTCCTGGAAAAGAAGAACCATCAGCCAACCAAACTGTTAAGGATTCAGAACCCAAAGCAATCCCTTGCTGAATTACCTCAATATTGTGGGCAATAGCTTGTTTACGAACAGCTTTGTTTACGTTTTGCAAAGACCCGAATTTATACGAATGCTCCTGATTCGCTTGGTCTTGAAAAGTATTGGAATTAACAGCATCAAATTTTAATCCATGTTGAGCGGCCAAGTTTTTGATGGCTTGGTAATCCGTAGGTATATCCCACGGAATGTGCAATGAAATAGCACCGGAAGCATTGTTTAAAGCGTGTAACAAACCTACATCTTCTATTTTTTCTTCCAAAGAGCGTGGTTCTCCTCCACCTGCAAAACGACCGAATCGCGGTCCTCCCGTGCCTAAAGCCCAGGAAGGAATTGCAATTTGGAAATCAACTAGTTTTTGGATAATATTTTCGGTTTCACCAATTTCAGAAGCGGTAAAAATTAATTTATTGGTATGAGATTGTATTAAATCTTCATTATGTGAGGCTATTCTATTGGAATCGATTAACATGGTATTTTTTTTATAAAGTTAAATAAAAACTTATTTTAAAAGGATGCAAAAGGCAAAAGTTGGTTTTAAAGTAGATCGATTTTAGGTTTGAATAATTTCAAAATTCAGACAAATCTAACGTCCAAAATCTGGACGCTAGAAATATCTATCTACAAAAAAAACATCTAAAAATATTATCTATAAAAGCCCATTGCCACTCCACCGTCGACATTCAAGGCATTTCCAGTTGATTTGTTCAACAAGCCACCAACAAATGCAAAACAGGCATTGGCAATATCATCGGGCAATATAATTTCATTCAATAAAGTACGTTTTGCATAGTAAGCAGGCAGTTCAGCTACAGTAATGCCATACGCTTTGGCGCGACCTTCCGCCCAACCACCTGACCAGATATTCGAATCCGAAATAACCGCATCTGGGTTAACCGTATTCACACGGATTTTATCGGCACCTAATTCGGCAGCCATCAAACGGGTTAAATGTGCTTGAGCTGCTTTTGCTGAACCATAACCGGGGTTATTCGGACCGGCTACTACTGCATTTTTAGATACAATATTAACCAAATCACCTCCAAATCCTTGTTTGCGCATCACTTCAATTCCGGCTTTCGAAACAATAAATTGTCCTTTTACCAAAATATCATACAATTTATCCCAGTCTTCTAAACTGTGTTCTGCTATCGATTTTGAAATACTGATTCCTGCATTATTCACTACAATATCGACACCTCCAAACGCTAAACTGGCAGCATCAAAAGCTTTTTCTGTACTGTTTTCATCTGTCACATTGAGCAACGTACTCGCAACGGCATCTTTACCAAAACTCTTTATAAAATCATTGGTAGCACCTTCCAAACGTTCTTCATTGATGTCGTTAATGACAATACAAGCACCTTCTTCGGCAAATTTCTTAGCGATAGCTTTACCAATTCCTCCCGCAGAACCCGTAATCAATGCGATTCGTCCTGACAAGGATTTTGGTTTCGGCATACGCTGCAGTTTCGCTTCTTCCAACAACCAATATTCTATATCAAAGGCTTCCTGACGAGGCAATGACGTATATTCAGAAACGGCCTCTGCTCCTTTCATCACATTCACTGCGTTAATATAATATTCGGATGCCAAACGCGCCATCGTTTTATCTTTTGCAAAAGTGAACATACCCACTCCCGGATATAAAATCACCACAGGATTTGGATCACGCATGGCAGGCGAATTCGTTTTTTTACATGTATTATAATAGTCTGAATACATCTTACGATAGGCTTCAAAAGCAGGAGTTAATTTTGCTTTAATCGCTTCCACATCCGATAAATCTTCATTTGGGTCTAATTCAAGTACCAAAGGACTGATTTTGGTACGCAGGAAATGGTCTGGACATGAAGTCCCCAATGGAGCTAATTTTTCCAGATCATTCGAATTAATGAACTCCAACACTCTGGCATCATCTGTATAATGACCGATCATTTTGCGTTCTGAGGAACAAAAACCACGTAAAATCGGCGCTACTTTGGCGGCTTTCAACTGACGGTCTTCGACTGGAAGACTTTCTATTTTTTGACCTCCAAAAACAGGACGTTTTTTTCCATAGTTGCTTTCTAAATATTCAGCGCATTTCTCTATAACTACAAGAGTGTTGATATAACTCTCAAAAGCTGTATCTCCCCAAGTAAACAAACCATGAGAACCCAACATCACGCCTTTTAGTTTTTTGCCACGAGCCGCAGCTTCTTCTAGACAGGCACGCATTTGCAGCCCTAAATCAAAACCCGGACGTTGCCATCCAACCCAACCAATTTCACCGTTGAATAATTCTTCGGTGATTTTTGCTCCGTCTTTTGCGGCAGCAATAGCGATCGCGGCATCAGGATGCAAGTGGTCAATATGTTTAAAAGGTAAAAAACCGTGTAAAGGTGTGTCAATGGAAGGAGCTTTGGAAGCCAAATCAAAAATACAGTGATTGAATAATTCTACCATTTCGTCTTCAAATTCGATTCCTCTGTACACATTTTCAAGATCAAGAAGTCTTTCTAAATAAAGTGCGGCACATCCTGATTTTGTTAATGTTCCGATATCACCACCGGAACCTTTAATCCACATTACTTCAGAATCAGCTCCTGTTAATGGGTCTTTGTCCTTTATTTTTACGGAAGTGTTTCCACCACCATAATTAGTTAGTCTCAAATCGGCTCCCAATAAATTAGAGCGATATATAAAAAGTGCTACCTCATCTCCTGCTAATGTTGCAGCTTTAGCTTCATCCCAAAGGTAGCTTACGTGCTGAAATTCCATGTTATTTGTATTTATATTTGACATATCGTTATATTAAAAAATGATTTATAAAAGTTTGAATACCTTTGCTTAAAGCGAATTTCCTATACCAACCAAAACGATTGATGTTAGAATAAGACCAATCCCCCAAAGAAATGTTCTAAAAGTTCTTTTGGAGACACCCGTCCATTCTTTCAAATAAAATCCCCAAAAGTTGGCCGTTAAAATAATGGTGGCCATATGCAAAATCCAGGAACTCGCACCGTTACCTAATTTGCTTTCGCCCATTCCATAAAAGAAAAACTGCAAAAACCACATTGTACCTGCGATTGCAGAAAACATAGTATTCTTGGCAATCGGTGTTTCATCGTTGGTGTAATCACTAAAAGTTTTATTCCTGAAATTAAGGTACATACACCAAACAAAGTTGGTAGTCAATCCTCCCCAAAGCAGTACTACATAAGTTACATTATTTTGAAACAAAGGATTAAATCCCTGTCTAACCGCTTCATCAGCCATTGGTTTTCCGGCTTCGATTCCAAAATTGAAAAACGAACTAAGGATTCCTGAAACAACAGCAATAATAAGCCCTTTGACCAAACTAAAATCTTTGTCCTTGTCTTCATGTCCCACTGAAAAATCCTTTTCTTTCAACATACCTGCTTTTCCCGAAATGGCAATTCCAATAAGACAAACCAAAACTCCCAATAAAACAATGCGTCCACCTGTATTGGAAAGCATATCCGTAAAAGATACTTTACCCGCAACCGGATAAAAATTATAATATATAGAAGGTACTAAGGCTCCAAAAGCGGAACAAAATCCCAATGTAATGGAATTCCCTAATGACATACCCAAATAGCGAACACCAAGACCATATGTAAGTCCTCCTATTCCCCAAATCAAGCCCATAGAATACGTAATTGCTTTTACAGATGGAACTGCTGCACTAATAATATCAGCAAACCCTGGAATGGTCAAATAAGCTGCTATTGGAGGAACGATTAACCAAGAGAAAAAACCTCCCACTATCCAATAGCTTTCCCATGCCCAATCTTTTACCTTTTTGAAAGGCATATAAAAACTTCCAGAAGAGAAACCTCCTACCGAGTGAAAAATAATTCCGAGTAATGCTTCCATGAAATAATTTGATTTAGTATTAATGATTTTGGTTTTGTAAAATAAGGGAATAAGAGAGACAAAACAGTCCTACACTGTCATTACAAAACGACATTTTTTTTGCTTTTTTATAAACCTATTTGTGATTAATTTTTAAAATCCAATCAACACAAGCATCAATCCAATCTACATCACTTGTAGGGTTATCAATTCCATAGCCATGACCTCCTTTTGCATAAAAAAAAGACTCCACTGGCACTTTATTCTTTTGTAACGCCGCAATAAAAAGCAATGAATTTTGCACTTTAACTACTTTATCATTTACTGAGTGGGTAATAAATGTTGGAGGTGTATCAGATGTTACATGAAGTTCATTAGAATATTCTTTTATTTTTTGAGTATCTATCTGTATACGAGCTAACATTTGGTCAGCTGTTTTGTGATCTTTCATGATTTTATTTAATTCTTCTGGTGATAGTCCATCACCAATCAAATTATATCTTGACCCCATATGGGTCAGGTCATCCTCCATACTAATCACAGGATAATTTAGAATCATAAAGTTAGGACGTAAACTTGTACCAAGTGGATTATCAATAAGTACCTTCTGATAATGTGTGCCAGCAGTTGAGGCTAAATGTCCCCCAGCAGAATTTCCTTCTATACCAATTTTATTTGGATTGATTCCCCATCGTTTCGAATTCTCGCGAACTATCTGAATTGCACGCTGCGCATCTTGCAAGGAAACAATTTCTTTATTAATTACATATTTACTGTTAGGTAGACGGTACTTTAATACAAATCCTGTAATTCCTTTTTTACCTAATTTTTTTGCTATTGCGTAACCTTCATGATCAATAGCTAGTCCACCATATCCTCCTCCGGGACAAATAATAACAGCTACCCCAGTTGCTATTCTTTTATCAGGAAGAAAAACGGTTAAATCTGGCTTAGCAACTCTAATAACAAAGCTCCACTTTGAATCTCCGGTACCAAACACTGCTGTAGAATCAGTTAATCCTACAATTTCTAAGGAATTAGGAACTTTTTCTGAGTAAAGTGGAATAACTTTTTGAGCTGTGCCACATAAAAAACTTAGTAGTAATCCTAAAATTAAATACTTCTTAATCATTTACAAAAGTTCTTAAATTAAAAAAACATAATAACCAGACAGAACTTTTTGTCTTGTCTGGTTACTATAAATGAACTCAAATATGAAACTTAAAACTTATAGGTTGCAGACAAGAAAAATGCACGAGAAGGTAAATTCAATGTTGCATAGGTAGCATTTGGGTTTGCAGCTAAATCTTCTTTTGTGAAACCTTGTCTGTCTAGAGAAGCCGGAAAACCTCCCGGTGCAGACCATCCCATAACTCCCAACTGATTAAATAAATTATTAATATTAGCTTGTAATTGCCAATTTTTATTTAAGTTATAACCCAAATTCAAATTAGACTGGTTGTATGCAGGCAAATCAAAAGCATTAGCAACGTTAGCAGGACGTTTCCCCATATATGAAAAATCCAAAGAAGAATAAAATTTTCCTGATGTATAACTTGGAGAAACCCTTAAAATTACATCAGCACTATTATCTGTTTGGTTTCCTGAAAAATCAACAGTTGTATCATCAGCACTTCCATTAGCACCTAAATCCCAAGTTTTGTATTCTACTGCTTTTGAATTTTGAAAAGTAGCCACTGCTCTTACACTAAATTTTTCTGTAAACTCTTGATTCGCTTCTAATTCAACACCTACTGTTCTAAATTTATTGTATAACACAGGGGTATAATAAAGAGTGGTCAAATCTGCACCTTCCTGCCCTTGAGCCTGCTGGGCAACATTACTCAATACACTATAGAAAGGTGTCACGAAAAGGTTTGTTCTTCCCTTTCTTAATTTATAACCTAATTCAAATTGTTGAATCTTCTGCGCTAAAGGATTCAAATTATCCGCTGCAAATTGAGTGTTTATCGTAACAAACATACTCAAATCTGGCGCCTTGCTACCTTGAGAATAACGAGCAAAAACTGCTTGATCTTCTGTAATTTTATAATTCAAACCTCCTGAAAAAGAAAAAGTGCTGATTTTTTGATCTGAATATTTGTAAGTAGCATCTATTTTCCCAGCACTATTATCATACAACGTTAATGGATTCCCATCTGTTCCACCTGTTGCACTAGTATTAACCGAAACAGCTACTTGATTAGTACCATCATAAGAGATATCTTCATAACGAATACCCCAATCAAAATTCAACTTTGAACTCATTTCCCAATTGTGACCAAAGAAAAGAGCAAATTGCTTCTGTTTAGCAGTCATAAGAGAAATGGCTGCACTTTTTCCTGAACCTCCAATTATTCCATCAGCATTAGTTAACTGATAGGTTTGACCATCAAAAATTCCAACATAAGAAATATCAGTTAAAGTAGGACGTGGAGAGGTCATTTGTGAGTAAGTAATTCCCGCTGCTCCATCCATTCTATCTAATTTAGAATTGGCATAAAACAGCCCCCCCGTAAAACTCATGTTTTTTAATTTTTTGGTAATGGTAAACTGCTCTATAATTTCCTTCATTTTATTATCTGTAATTAATAATGGATGAAAGTATAAAGAGTTAGGTTGAATAGAAGCTCCAGGAAAATCACCTTTATTTACCGTAAAACTTTGGAAAAAATTATTAGTAACAGACCCAAATTGTGTACCTGTAGCATGATCATTAAAAGAATATGTTGAACCTGCAGCGTTAGCATCAACCAAACCATTGAAACCATAAAAAATCGCATTATCAACCGCAAATGGAGAAACTACAGAGGTAGTATTCCATAATGAGCTTTTATCTGAATATCGCACTTTATTATCTAATTTCCATCCTTTTCCTAGATTTTGCTCCCAATTTAATCCTATTGACGCATCTTTAGAGTGAACTAAATTCCTAGAATCGAAATGTATTTTCTCACCAGTCTCGTTCATTGTCACATCAGCTTTAACAGCTGGAATCAAAACTGAATTGGTGTTTGAAACCCCTGAAGGAAAATGCGGATCAGTAAATCCAATAGTGGGTAGAAACTCATTATATCCATTATGATCATTAAGATATTTTGTATATAATTTTATACTTCCCGTTTTGTATTTTTTTGCAAAATTGGCTTTAATTTGACCTCCTTTGTTCATTGGATAACCTGAATATCTATCTCCATCATTTTGACGTAAAAAACCACCAATATTAAAAGTCAAAGATTTATCTTTACTTAGAGGTCCACCAAAATCAAGATCCAAACGATAATATGGATTTTGTCCGTTTCCCTC
>NZ_DASTTN010000519.1:0-2869 GCF_035760125.1 Flavobacterium sp. | reverse complement strand
AACCGTACAATCATCTGGCGAGCCAGGAGGTTTTGTTAATATTAAAATTAGAGGTATATCTTCTTTTGCCAGCACTAACCCCCTTTTTATCATCGATGGAATGATTGTAGACAATCCTTATGATTTTGCCCCTGGTGATGTTGAATCAATGCAAGTATTAAAAGATGGTGCTTCAGCTGCCATTTATGGAGTACGTGGAGCCAATGGAGTAGTTATCATTACTACCAAAAAAGGGAAACAAGGAAAAATGAGCGTTGGGTTTAAATCATTAACAGGATTCCAAACCGTACCAAAAAAATGGTCATTAACGGACAGAGTAGGTTACCAAACTATCACTAGTGCAGCTGAGAGAAATGCTGGACTGACAGTTGCTCCAGGAAATGACCCAACTAATGCACTTTATATCAATGATGTAAATACAAATTGGCAAAATGAAGCTTTCGATACTGGTATTATACAGAATCAAGCAGTAACACTTAGCGGTGGATCTGACGGTTTAGCCTATAACATGAATTTAGATTATTTTAAAAATAGTAGTTATGTCAAATCTCCACAAGATTATGAAAGATACACTATGAATCTGAATTTGTCAGGAAAAAAAGGAAAATTTAGTTATGGTTCTAAAATAGCATATACACAGTCTGGAAAAGAAAAATTTAACAGTTATGTTGGAGAATCAGCTATTTCTAGTTTATTGACTGCTATCCCAACAATGCCTGTATACGATGAAAACAGATTAGGCGGATATGGCGGAACGGACAACTTAACGCAAAGAGCTATATCAATGAACGTTATTGGTTTTAACAACTTACTTGAAAATAAAGACAGAAGAAACCGTTTCATTGGAGACATCTGGGGACAGCTTGAAATCGTTAAAGGATTAAAATATAAAATTGACGCTAGTTACGACAGGACAGATACTCAAAACAGATTGTTTATACCCCCAAGTGATTTAGGATGGTATTATATTACTACTAATGATGAAGCTTCACTAGACATAGCAAATGCAAACCAAACAAACACATTCCTAAATAACATATTGACATATGAAAAAACTTTAGGCAAACATAAATTTGATGTTTTGGCTGGATGGATTCAAGAAAGAAAAGACTTTTACAACCATTGGTCAAAAGGTGTAGGCTATACTCCAGGAGAAATCAGTGAGCTTCAATATGCTGACGATATCAGCGGTGGGGAATACAAAAACACGATTACAGGTATATCTTACATCAGCAGAATCAATTATTCTTTTGACGATCGTTATTTGTTTCAAGCAAACTTCAGACAAGATAAATCATCTCTTTTTGGGGAAAACTACAACAAAGTTAATTCCTATTCATTTTCTGGAGCTTGGAAAATTAGCAACGAAAGTTTCCTTGACTTGCCAGAATATGTAAGTAATATCAAGTTAAGGGGAAGCTGGGGCCGTTTAGGAAATAATCCAATCGCTCCTTATTCATTTGCTACAACGGTTAATCGTTTTGCCGGTTATGATTTTAACAACACTTTGGCCAATGGTACAACAGTAGTAAGCGCATTAGACCCAAATTTACGTTGGGAAACATCAGAAACTAGCGACATTGCACTTGAACTTGGTTTCTTTAACAATGATTTACAGTTTACGGCAGAATACTTTAATAAAAAATCGGACGATCTTTTAGTTAATGTTCCATTACCTTATTCTACTGGTGCATTTCCAGCCCTAATTTTAACAAATGGCGCTGCAATGAACAACAGTGGTTATGAATTTTCACTAGCATATAACAACTCACATCATGAGTTCAAATATAACATTAGTGCCAACGTAGGAACTTTAAAAAACGAAGTGACAAAAATTGGAGTTAATGGAAATCCAATCTATGGTGCTGCTTCTAAAACAGAAGTAGGCAGATCTGCTGGTGAAATTTATGCATACCAAACCGATGGAATTTTCCAAAATGCTGCCGAAATCGCTGCAGCTCCAACACAAACAAATGCAGGTATTGGAGATATCCGTTTCAAAGATGTTAACGGGGATGGAATGATTAATGACCAAGACAGAACTTACCAAGGATCAGCAATTCCTACATACACTTTTGGAACTAATTTTGGAGCTTCTTACAAAAACTTTGATTTTACAATGGTATGGCAAGGTGCAGGTGGTAATAAAGTATTTAATGCTATGTACCGTGATTTGATGGTTGGACAATATGGTAATCACAGTACAGATGAACTTAATTATTGGACTCCAACAAATACAAATACTGATGTTCCTCGTCCAATTATTGGAGATCCAAATGGTAACAGCAGAGACTCTAATCGTTTCATCGAAAAAGGAGATTATGTAAAATTGCAAACAATGGAAATTGGATATCAAATCCCTGTACCTAAATCCTTTTTTATTGAAAAAGCAAAAGTTTATGTAAATGGTCAAAACCTTTGGACTATAACAAAATACAAAGGATATGACCCAGATTTTAATAGCAATGACGGATTGTTCTCAAGAGGATATGATGCAGGTTCTTTCCCAAATCCTAGGACTATTTCGTTAGGACTTGATGTGAAATTTTAAAATTAGCTAACCAATTAAAAACGAATCAAAATGAAACATAAAATATTTAATTATGCAGCTGGTTTCTTTACGCTTGCATTAATAACCACAAGTTGCGTTAGTGACGACGCTTTAACCCAATTGGATCCAAATAATGATTCTGTAGATAAATTCTGGGCAACAGATCAAGATGCCCTCGAAGGAATCAATGCCACTTATTCAAGCTTATTGACGGATGGAACCTATATGAGAAGTACCCCATTACTATTAGACTTAAAAGGAGATGATACTCGAAGCAATAGTCCATGGGGAGCTATGTACAACGTAGGTCGTTTTAAC
>NZ_DASTTN010000518.1:0-3075 GCF_035760125.1 Flavobacterium sp. | reverse complement strand
GAATTGGTGCGCCGTTTCTTAATCGATTTTCCAGAAAAAACCATCGGGTTGATTTCTGTCGATCCATCCAAAAGAAAAACAGGTGGAGCGTTATTAGGAGACAGAATTCGTATGAATGCTATTAACAACTCTAGAGTTTATATGCGTTCATTGGCTACTCGTCAATCGAATTTGGCATTATCAAAATACGTAGCTGAAGCCATTGAGGTTTTAAAAGCAGCAAAATACGATATCATAATCCTTGAAACTTCAGGAATTGGTCAATCTGATACTGAGATTATGGACCATTCGGATGTTTCATTATACGTAATGACACCTGAATTTGGTGCAGCAACCCAATTGGAAAAAATTGACATGCTTGATTTTGCCGATTTGGTAGCCTTAAATAAATTCGATAAACGCGGTGCTTTGGATGCCATTCGTGATGTGAAAAAGCAATACCAACGTAACCATAATTTGTGGGATGTCAATCCAGATGAAATGCCTGTTTATGGAACTATTGCTTCTCAGTTCAATGATCCAGGGATGAATACCTTGTACAAATCCATCATGGACAAAATCGTTGAGAAAACGGATTCCGATTTGAAATCGACTTTCCAAATCACCCGCGAAATGAGTGAGAAGATTTTTGTTATACCGCCTCATAGAACGCGTTACTTATCTGAAATTGCGGAAAACAACAGAAAATACGATGCTACAGCTTTGAGTCAAGAACAAGTGGCTCAAAAGTTATACGGTGTATTCAAAACTATAGAAAGTGTTTCTGGAAAAATTCCAGTAATCAATAAGGCAGGAATTGATGAAGATTCGGTTTTACCAAATGCTTTAGAATCTGAAAAGCCGGGTGGAGCAGAGAATAAAATCTTTTTGAATCTTTTGCTGAATCAATTTGATAAGGTAAAAATGGATTTAGATCCACACAATTGGAAATTGATTTTACATTGGGACGAAAAAGTAAATAAATATAAAGATCCAGTTTACACATTTAAAGTTCGTCATAAAGAAATAAAAATGGCAACTCATACGGAGTCGCTTTCGCACACTCAAATTCCAAAGGTAGCGATGCCAAAGTATCAAGCTTGGGGCGATATTTTGCGCTGGTGTTTGCAGGAGAATGTTCCTGGAGAATTTCCTTTTGCATCGGGATTGTACCCGTTTAAACGTGAAGGCGAAGATCCATCAAGAATGTTTGCTGGCGAAGGTGGACCAGAAAGAACAAATAAACGTTTTCATTATGTAAGCGCTGGATTGCCAGCCAAAAGGCTTTCTACAGCATTTGATAGTGTAACTTTATACGGTAACGATCCCCACTTAAGACCTGATATCTATGGAAAAATTGGGAATGCAGGAGTTTCTATTTGCTGTTTAGATGACGCTAAAAAATTATATTCTGGTTTCGATTTAGTGCATGCCATGACATCTGTGAGTATGACTATTAATGGACCAGCACCTATGTTACTTGGGTTTTTCATGAATGCTGCAATCGATCAGCAATGTGAAATTTATATCAAAAAGCACGAACTTACCGAATCGGTACAGGAAAAAATTAATGAAATTTATAAACAAAAAGGGGTAGAGCGTCCGCATTATCAAGGTGATTTACCTGAAGGAAATAATGGTTTGGGATTGTTCCTTTTGGGGGTAACCGGTGATCAGGTATTGCCTTTGGAAGTATATAATGAAATTAAAGAAAAAACACTTTCACAAGTTCGTGGGACTGTTCAAGCCGATATTCTAAAAGAAGATCAAGCCCAAAACACGTGTATTTTCTCGACTGAATTTGCCTTACGATTGATGGGGGATGTTCAGGAATATTTTATTGCCAAAAACGTAAGGAATTTTTATTCGGTTTCTATTTCGGGTTATCATATTGCTGAGGCTGGTGCCAATCCAATCACGCAATTGGCTTTTACGCTTTCAAATGGTTTCACTTACGTGGAATATTATTTGAGTCGTGGTATGGACATCAATGATTTTGGACCGAACTTATCGTTCTTTTTCTCAAATGGTGTAGATCCAGAATATGCTGTAATTGGTCGTGTTGCACGTAAAATTTGGGCGAAAGCCATGAAAAATAAATACGGAGCCAATGAAAGAGCTCAAATGTTGAAATACCATATTCAAACTTCGGGGCGTTCATTACATGCACAGGAAATTGATTTCAATGATATTCGTACGACTTTGCAAGCTTTGTATGCTATTTATGATAACTGTAATTCATTACATACCAATGCTTATGATGAAGCGATTACAACTCCTACGGAAGAATCTGTTCGTAGGGCAATGGCAATTCAGTTGATTATCAACAAAGAATTGGGTCTTGCCAAAAATGAAAACCCTATTCAAGGTTCATTCATTATCGAAGAATTAACAGATTTAGTTGAAGCAGCCGTTTTACAGGAATTTGACAGAATTACAGAACGTGGAGGTGTGCTAGGTGCTATGGAAACTATGTACCAACGTTCTAAAATTCAAGAGGAAAGTTTGTATTATGAAACCTTGAAACACACAGGAGAATTCCCAATTGTGGGTGTAAATACATTCTTGAGTTCCAAAGGTTCACCAACAGTAATTCCAGCCGAAGTAATTCGCGCAACCGAAGAAGAAAAACAATATCAAATTACCATGCTTGATAATTTGCATCAGTGTCATGCTGTTTTGGTTAAAGAGCATTTGAATGCACTTCAAGAAGCTGCTATTAAAGGTGAGAATCTATTCGGGCATTTGATGGAAGCTACGAAAGTTTGTTCTTTGGGACAAATTACAGAGGCTTTGTTTGAAGTGGGAGGGCAGTATAGAAGAAATATGTAAAGAAAGCAGTTGTGTTTTTAATTGCAAATTAGTAGAAAGACCCTTTAAATAAAGGGTCTTTTTTTTTGATTTTATTTTTATAAATTCGTGTTATGAAAAATACCTTTTGTTACCTTTTTATGCTTTTCATTAGCATTTGTACTTATTCTCAAGAAAAGCAATTACTGCCAAAAGGAGTAATTGTTGATTCAGTTAAAATAGAAAACACTGATAATGAATCCTATGCTGTTTATTTGCCAAAGCTATATAGGAGAGAAGTACCTT
>NZ_DASTTN010000517.1:0-13250 GCF_035760125.1 Flavobacterium sp. | reverse complement strand
ACCCGGAAGACAGTATAAAAATGTCTGTTAAACTCTATTCCTTTTTAGAACAAAAAACTGAAAAATGGCAGGATCAATACCGATTTAAATGCGAAGATGACACATATAAATACGTATTAGACAGGGGCTTCATTCTTAAAGATGAAAATGGAAAAGCTATACGAATGATTGGTGCTATACAAGACATAACAAAACAAAAGGAAGAAGAAAATCGTTTAAAATTACTTGAAACGGTTTTTACCGAAGCCAAAGATTCTATCATTATCACACAAGCGACCTCAGATGACAATCAAATTCCAAAAATAGTTTTTGCCAATCCTGCTTTCGATAAAATGTCAGGTTACGAGCATTCAGAAATTATTGGCAAATCCCCTAATTTCTTTATGGGTAAAAACTCCGACTTAAGAGAAATTGAAAAGTTAACAGACTCAATAAAAAATAAAAAAGAATGCTTTTTAGAAATTATTCTTTACAAAAAAGACAAATCCGAATACTGGGTCAGATTATCATTTATTCCAGTTTATAATCTTGAACATGATCTTTCACACTGGATTTCCATTCAAAGGGATATTACGGAAGAAAAAAAATTAGAAAAAGAAAAAGAAATACTCATCAGAGAATTAACCCAAAACAATAAAGACTTAAAACAATTTTCCTATATCACATCACACAATTTAAGAGCTCCCCTATCAAACTTGACTGGATTATTAAACCTAATTGAAGACTTTACAATTGAAGACGAAGAATTAAAGGAAATCTTAGCTGGTTTTAAATTATCGACACATTTACTCAACGAGACTATCAATGATCTCTCCAAAGTAATCACCATAAAAGATAGTACATCTATACAAAATGAAGAATTGCGGATACGAGATATTTTCAAAAACATTCTTAGCCAGCTCCATATTCAACTCGAAAGCATAAAGCCTCAATTAAATATCATTTATGGAAATGTTACAAAAATAAACACAAACAAAGCCTATTTTGAAAGCATCTTTATCAATTTACTCACTAATTCTTTAAAATACAGATCAAAAAATAGAGACTTGATAATTGACATTACAATAGACGAAGACGAAAACAACACCATTACAATCCATTACAAAGACAACGGCATCGGTATTGATTTAGAAAGAAATAAAAATAGAATTTTCGGCCTTTACCAAAGGTTTCACGATTACCCTGACAGTAAAGGACTAGGTTTATTCCTGGTTAAATCACAAATAGAAACCATGGGAGGCACAATTAGCATACAAAGCGAGATTGAAAAAGGAACTGAATTTACACTAACGTTTAAACCCCAGTAAAATGCTTGAACTTATCATGTGCGTTGATGACGACCCTATTACATTGATGCTTTTCAAAAAAGTAGTAGAAAAAGCCTCTTTCGCAAAAGAAATAATAAACGCTATTAATGGCCGAGAAGCAATTACCCTAATCAATAAAATCAATAGCTTCTCAAATCAAGAAAAAAGACCTCAATTAATCTTTTTGGACCTAAACATGCCCGTAATGGATGGATGGGAATTTCTAGACTTATTTAATGCCTCCAATTATTTCAATCTAAACAACACTAAAGTTATCATTCTAACTTCAACCATTGACCCTGAAGATATCAAAAAATCAAAATCATACCCCAATGTTATTGAATTCCTATCCAAACCCATCACAATTGAAATGTTAGATTATCTAAAGACTAAACTTAAATTACCTTAAAATCGTATAAAACAAAATTTTCAGAAGCTTATAAGAGCCATAAAAATAATTATTTCCTCTTATCCAGACTCTTTCAAAAACACTTATCTAACTACAATTTCCGAACTTGATCGTTAAAATTACTCATAAAAAAAAAGCCCCTTAAAAAGGGGCTTTTTTTTATATAAATTATATTACTTACAATTTAGCAACATGCTTAGTTAACTTAGACTTCAAGTTTGAAGCTTTGTTATCATGAATGATGTTTTTCTTTGCTAATTTATCAATCATAGATATTACACTTGACAATTTAGAAGTCGCATCAGATTTGTCAGTTGCAATTCTTAATGCTTTAATAGCATTACGAGTCGTTTTGTGTTGGTATCTATTTAATACTCTTCTCTTTTCGTTACTTCTAATTCTTTTTAGAGCTGACTTATGATTTGCCATTTTGTTATCTTTTTATCTTAATTATTTCATTTTTTGTAGTCCGTAAGGGAATCGAACCCCTGTTACCAGAATGAAATTCTGGCGTCCTAACCCCTAGACGAACGGACCATAATCCCTCTAAGTTCTGGAACATTCTAGATCAAAAAAAATTTGTAGTCCGTGGGGGAATCGAACCCCCCTTACCAGGATGAAAACCTGGCGTCCTAACCGATAGACGAACGGACCCTTATTTTTTTTATTCTCAGAAATTTTTCAATCTAAATACTTCTTGTAGTCCGTGGGGGAATCGAACCCCCCTTACCAGGATGAAAACCTGGCGTCCTAACCGATAGACGAACGGACCGCTACTTCTGTAACAGCACTACTTCTGTAATGCGGATGCAAAAATACAACTATTTTTGAGAAGCGCAATAGTAGAGGCAAAAAAAAATTATTTTTTTTAATATGCCTTAGCAAACAGCACTCTTCCAACTGAACTTTTCCCAGTAAACACACAGCTTCCCGCCTGTTCTACCCTATCCAAAGGAATACATCTTATCGTTGCTTTTGTCAATTCTTTAATTTTCTCTTCTGTCTCTGCAGTTCCATCCCAATGTGCTGAAACAAAGCCTCCTTCGCCATCAAGAATCGCTTTAAACTCATCAAAACTATTCACTTCAGTAATGTGAGTATTTCTATAATTTAATGCTTTTTCGAACAAATCTTTTTGAATTTTCTCTAATAAATCGCTCACATAAGTTGTGATTTCGTCTTTTGAAACTACCTCTTTGGTTAAAATATCTCTTCGAGCCACTTCAAAAGTTCCGTTTTCCAAATCTTTTGGACCTACAGCTATTCGTACAGGCACTCCTTTTAATTCCCATTCAGCAAATTTGAATCCTGGTTTCTGAGTCGTTCTATTATCGAATTTTACTGAGATATTTAATTTTCTCAAAGCCTTAACCAAAACATCCACTTCTTTAGAAATAGCCTCTAGTTGTTCATCACTCTTATATATAGGAACAATAACAACTTGAATCGGAGCCAAATTAGGAGGCAACACCAATCCTTGATCATCAGAATGCGTCATTACCAATGCCCCCATCAATCGAGTTGAAACACCCCATGAAGTACCCCAAACATGCTCTTGTTTACCCTCTGCATTAGCAAATTTAACATCAAAAGCTTTTGCGAAATTTTGACCCAAAAAGTGTGAAGTTCCAGCCTGCAATGCTTTTCCGTCCTGCATCAAGGCTTCGATACAATACGTTTCTTCAGCACCTGCAAAACGTTCGGTTTCTGTTTTCAATCCTTTAACAACTGGAATAGCCATAAAATTCTCTACGAAATCAGCATATACATTCATCATTTTTTCAGATTCTTCCACAGCTTCTACTCTCGTTGCATGTGCTGTATGCCCTTCTTGCCACAAAAACTCAGCAGTTCTCAAGAATAATCTAGTCCTCATTTCCCAACGTACCACATTAGCCCATTGGTTAATTAATAATGGCAAATCTCTGTAAGATTGTACCCATCCTTTATAAGTAGACCAAATAATAGCTTCACTTGTAGGTCGAACAATCAACTCCTCTTCTAGCTTTGCATTGGGATCCACCATCAATTTCCCTGGTTTATCCGGGTCATTTTTCAATCTATAATGAGTTACAATAGCACATTCCTTGGCAAATCCTTCAGCATTTTTCTCCTCGGCTTCAAACATGCTTTTAGGAACAAATAAAGGAAAGTAGGCGTTTTGATGCCCTGTTTCTTTAAACATTCTATCCAACTCTGCTTGCATTTTTTCCCATATAGCATACCCATATGGCTTAATCACCATACATCCTCTAACTCCTGAATTCTCAGCTAAATCGGCCTTAACAACCAACTCATTGTACCATTTTGAATAATCTTCTGCTCTTGTTGTAAGGTTCTTGCTCATTTTGAATAATTTGGCATAATATTTGTTTATATATAATTTAACTAAATAATTACGCAAAACTAACTAAATTTGTATTGTCCAACAATAAAATAATCTACCGAAATGAAAACAAATGCATTAATTACTTGGAAAACCACACTTTATTCCTTAATTGGATTTTTGAGTATAGTGGTAACCTCTTGTGGTTCTTACCAAAATAGTTCCTATTATGATAATGATGGTGTTTATGGCACAAATGGGGATAAAATTGTGATAAAAGACAATCAACCTAATTCAGCTTCAGTTCAATACAAACAATACTTTAGTTCATTACAAAGCACTGGAGGCTCTGGTGAAATATTCACAGATGTAAATAGTTATGGCAATAATTATAATAACGAAAACGATTCTATACAAGCTCCTTCAACAGGTTACCCATCTTGGGGTAGTTCTCCTCAAGAAACAACTGTGGTTGTATATCCCGACAGCTATTGGTCAATAGGATTTGGTTGGGGATACCCTTATTACGGTTATGGTTATGGATACCCATATTATGGATGGGGATATCCTTACTATGGTTGGGGATACCCAGGTTACGGATGGGGATATCCCGGTTACGGATGCGGTTATCCCGGTTATGGTTATGGCGTAGCAACACCTTATGCCTATAATTACAGTAGAAGAGGCTCATCTTATGGAGGAAATTACAATAATTCAATTTACAATAATAATAGAGTTAGCGCCTATAATAGAAACGGTGTAACAAGCAGAAACAGCACCTATAATAGAAACAGCACTACTAGCATAAGTAGACAGTCCCCTACTTTCACGAACCGAAATAGCAATACTTCATCGAGAAATTACACTCAAAATCAATCAAGAAGTTCTTATTCACAAAGTCGAACTAACACAAACAGCTCAAGCAGTTACCAACGATCATATACACCTAGCAGCAGTTCATATAGAACTAGTGGCAGCAGTATGTCTAGTGGTGGTGGTGGTGCTAGAATGTCTAGTGGCGGAGGTGGCAGAATGGGCGGCGGAGGTGGCGGCAGAAGATAGAAAAATCTGAACTAGAAATTAACTAACCCTAATCTCAACCAAATGAAAAAGAACCTATTGTTATATCTAGTAGCAGGGCTAACGTTCTCTACAATACACTCACAAGAAATTAAAGATGCAATGCGTTATGCACAAAGCGAATTGCATGGAACAGCTCGTTTTACATCTATGAGTGGTGCTTTTGGAGCACTGGGAGGAGATTTATCATCAATCAATGTAAACCCAGCAGGTTCAGCTGTGTTCAACAACAATCAATTCGCTGCTACGATGGGGAATTACAGCACCAAAAATGAGTCCAATTATTTTGGAACTGGAACTTCTGCAAGTGATAGCAATTTCGACCTGAATCAAGCGGGAGGCGTTTTTGTTTTTAAAACCAGAAACCCTAATAATGATTGGAAAAAATTCACGATGTCTATCAATTATGAGAACATCAATAATTACGATAATTCAATGTTTTCGGCTGGAACAAGCCCTATAAATTCTGTAGCTAATTATTTTTTAAGTTATGCTGATGGCGTTCCTCTTAAAACAATAACAAATAACGATTATGCCTATTTAGACAATGGAGCGCAACAAGCCTATCTTGGATACTATGGATTCATTATAAATCCGGTTGCAGACGTTGACACTAATTCGTCATACACCTCAAATGTTCGTTCAGGCGGTAATTATCATCAAGAAAACAGTGTTTACTCCAATGGTTATAATGGAAAACTGATTTTTAACAGCGGTTTGCAATACAAAGATTTTCTCTATTTTGGATTCAACTTGAACTCACACTTTACAGATTATGTACAGAACACCAACTTCTATGAATCCAACAATAATCCCTCGAATTCAATTTACGATATTCAGAACTTAAATTTTTCAAATAGTCTTCATACATACGGAGCTGGCTTTTCATTCCAAGTGGGAGCCATTGCAAAATTAACCAATGAAGCTCGTCTTGGTTTTGCATACGAATCACCAACATGGTATAATTTACAAGATGAATTATCACAAAGATTAACCTCTGTCAATAGAAACGATGTTAATGTGGTTGACCCGTTTATCATCAATTATTACGCCCCTTATGATTTGCGTACACCTGGAAGTTTAACTGGAAGCTTTGCTTATGTCTTTGGAAAATCGGGTTTAATCAGTGTGGATTATAAATATAAAGATTACAGCTGTACACAATTTAGCCCAGAAAACGATCCTTATTACAGAGGTTTAAATAGCGCTATGCATAATGCTCTTGGTAGCAGCAATGAAGTAAGAGTTGGTGCGGAATATAAAATTAACAATTTCAGACTAAGAGGCGGATATCGTTTTGAAGGAAGTCCTTATAATGATTCGGCAACTGTAGGCGATTTAAATAGTTTTTCTGGTGGTTTAGGATATAGTTTTGGTTCCATAAAACTTGATTTTTCGTACGTAAACGTTCACTCCACATCACAAAATCAATTCTTTTCACAAGGATTTACAGAAAGTGCCCGAATCAATACATACAAAAACAATTTTACTATGACTTTCATATTTGAAATGTAAAAATATTTACTCTATACTGTTGAAACCACTTTTGAATATTCAGAAGTGGTTTTGCTTTTTATGGCAAAAAAAGATTCAATATGTAAGGAGAATTTTTGATTCGTGTTATGAAAAACTAAATAGCTGGTCTAGCCCCGATAGCAGTAAAAATCTTCACGTGCCGGGGTTCGGCACATGAAGATTGCAACAAATAGCGGGACAATTGGTCTTGAGCACATCAAATGTTCTGCTTCAAATTATTTTATACAAACAAAACAGGGCATTTTGAAAGTAAACAGGCAGGGTTTGCACAAAAAATTGTAATTTTGCAAAATTCCTAAATTATCAAGGATATATTACTATGAGAACGAAGTCTTTAAAAAAGAACAAAATAAATGTGATCACGCTAGGGTGTTCCAAGAATGTGTATGACAGTGAAGTGCTAATGGGGCAACTCCGTGCAAGCGGGAAAGACGTGACCCACGAAGCCAAAGCAGAAGATGAAGGAAATATTATCGTGATTAACACTTGCGGGTTTATTGATAATGCAAAGGCAGAATCGGTAAATATGATTTTGGAATATGCCGACAAGAAAGACAAAGGACTTGTAGATAAGGTTTTTGTGACAGGTTGTTTGTCTGAAAGATACAGACCCGATTTAGAAAAAGAGATTCCGAATGTGGATCAATATTTTGGAACTACTGAATTGCCAGCTTTATTGAAGGCTTTGGGTGCCGATTACAAACATGAATTATTGGGAGAACGTTTGACTACGACTCCAAAAAATTACGCTTATCTGAAAATTTCGGAAGGTTGCGATAGACCTTGCAGTTTTTGTGCTATACCATTAATGAGAGGAAAAAACGTTTCGCAAACTATTGAAAAACTAGTTAAAGAAGCGGAAGGACTTGCAAGAGATGGCGTAAAAGAATTGATTTTGATTGCTCAAGATTTAACTTATTATGGTCTTGATTTGTATAAAAAACGTGCTTTGGGTGAATTGCTAGAAGCATTGGTAAAAGTAGAAGGTATTGAGTGGATTCGTTTGCACTATGCCTTCCCAACCGGTTTCCCGATGGATGTTCTTGAAATCATGAAACGCGAACCTAAAATTTGTAATTATATTGATATTCCGTTGCAACACATATCGGATTCAATTTTGAAATCGATGCGTCGCGGAACTACCCAAGAAAAAACAACACAATTATTGAAAGACTTTAGAGCAGCAGTTCCCGGAATGGCTATTCGTACAACTTTGATTGTTGGTTATCCTGGAGAAACTCAGGAAGATTTCAATATTTTGAAAGATTTTGTCCAAGAAATGAAATTTGACAGAATGGGTTGTTTTGCTTATTCACATGAAGAAAACACCCACGCTTATTTACTTGAGGACGACGTTCCAGATAACATAAAACAAGATCGTGCCAATGAAATAATGGAGTTACAGTCTCAGATTTCATGGGATTTGAATCAAGAGAAGGTAGGTAAAACTTTTAGATGTATTATTGACAGAAAAGAGGGAGGTCATTTTGTAGGAAGAACAGAATTTGATAGTCCAGATGTAGATAACGAAGTTTTAATTGACGCTACAAAACACTATGTAAAAACTGGTGAATTTGCAATGATTAAAATCATTGAAGCAACAGAATTTGATTTATACGGAGAACCAGTTTAGATTTTTGAATTTTTAATTTTTCAAGTTTACATTTATGAAGGTATTTAAAACAGTATTTTTTGTAGTTTTTTTATTCTTGTCGGCTAACACAATTTCGGCACAATATGGAAATGGGTACGGTGGAAATGGTTATGGTGGAAATGGATATGGCGGAAATGGTTATGGCAGATCTAACCAAATGTCACAAATGTCACAAAGCAATCAACAAAGTGCCCCTAAACCTATTCCTGCAGAAGTAACTGCAGCAAAAATTGTGGAATACTACAAAAAAGAACTTAATCTAGATGCTCTTCAAGAAATAGTACTCAATAATATTTATACCAAATCACTTAAAAAGCAAGAGGCTTTAATAAAAAAAGAAAGCAGCGACGAGGAAAAGGAAAAAGAATTTAAAGTTCTTGGAGAAATGACTGATTTGGAAGTGCTAGACATATTAAACAAAGATCAAAAAGCTAAATATCAAATCATGAGTGAGGATCGAAAAAATAAAATAGAATCTAGAAAACACTAAAAATTTGCTATAAAAACATTTTTGAAATGCCTACCATGAAAAAGCACATTTACAACATCATTCTTCTCCTATTTATTGCTTCCTGTGCAACAAAAAATCCTCATAAAGAAACTGAAAAGGAATACAATGCACAAATAAAAAACTTAAAAGAAACTATATCAGCAAAAGAAGCTGTTCCTTTAAAAAGTGAACCAAGTGTAGTAATTGACAGTGTTGCATATCGATACAAAAATCAATTACTTAATTATAAAGATACTCTTTCTAAAACTGATGCAAATATTTTACAAAATGGCATTGCCTCAGAATGGGTAGGTACAGTCAATTTTAATTTAAGAAAACCCAATTTCATTATTCTTCATCACACAGCACAGGATTCTTTACAACAAACAATAAAAACTTTCACTTTAAAAGACACTAAAGTTAGTGCTCATTATGTGATTGCCAGAGACGGGAAAGTAGTTCATATGCTCAATGATTACCTAAGAGCTTGGCATGCAGGAAATGGATCGTGGGGAAAAAATACCGATATTAACTCCAGTTCTATTGGAATTGAATTAGACAACAATGGTTCTGAACCATTTTCAGACACCCAAATTAATACTTTATTGGCTCTTTTGACCAAATTAAAAAAAGACTACAATATTCCTGCACAAAACATAATTGGACATGCCGATATTGCGCCAACAAGAAAAAAAGACCCAAGTGCTTTATTTCCATGGAAACTTTTAGCCTTAAATGGTTTTGGGGTTTGGCCAGAAGACACTCTTGAATGTCCTCCCACTGATTTTAATGTTGAGCAAGGTTTACAAGTAATAGGATACAATACCAAAAATATTTCAGCTGCTATTATGGCATTCAAACTTCATTACATCCAAACTGAGGTTAATGATATTTTGGACGAAAAAACGGTTAGCACTATCTACTCGATTTATAAAAAATAAAATTTTCATTTAATATATAAAAAACGCTTTTTGACCCTTCAAAAGGCGTTTCTTCTTTAATGTTACCCCGAAACGTATTCTTTATCAATAATTTTTCAACTTGAGAATTGAATAAAAACACCATTTTTCGCAATAATATTCTCATTTCATACTTTACTAAAAAGATTATTTTTACTTACATTTAACCCAGAATTCACATTAGAAATTAACTATTTGTGTATTCATATTCAAAGCCTAGAGCACTTATTATAATTTTAAAATTGAATAATCTAGTTTTATAATGAAGTCTAAATAGATTCTGGATTTAAGTTAGAATATTAGCAGAAAAAATCATTTTACGGGATTCTTGAGATTTTAATATCAAAAGACAATGAACAAATCAAAAATATGGCTATCCTCGCCTCATATGGGAGGCACCGAACTCGAATACATACACGAAGCATTTGACTCGAATTGGATTGCTCCATTAGGAACAAATATTACCGAATTTGAACATGATTTAGAAAAATATTTATCCCATGGCCTTTTTGTAACAGCTTTAAGCTCTGCAACTGCAGCTATTCACTTAGGTTTAATTTTATTGAATGTAAAAGCTGGTGACGTTGTTATTTGTCAATCCCTTACATTCTCAGCCTCAGCTAATCCCATTTTATATCAAGGTGCAACTCCTGTTTTTGTTGATAGCGAACTTGAAACTTGGAATCTTTGCCCAATTGCTTTAGAAGAAGCCATTATAGAAACTATTCACAAAGGGCAGATCCCAAAAGCAATAATCACTGTTCATTTATATGGTGTTCCATATAAAATTAAAGAAATAAGAACCATTGCCGACAAATACAATATCCCTATTTTGGAAGATAGTGCCGAGGCTCTTGGAAGCAGTTATAAAGGACAAAAATGTGGCACTTTTGGAGATATCAGTGTTTTTTCATTCAATGGTAACAAAATCATAACCACTTCTAGTGGCGGAGCAATTGTTACCTCAAATCATCAATTAAAGAAAAAGGCACAATTTCTAGCGTCACAATCAAAGGATGAGGCTCCTCATTATCAGCATAGCGAAATAGGATATAATTACCAGATGAGCAATATTTGCGCGGGTATTGGTCGAGGTCAAATGAAAGTATTAGATAAACACATCTCCTTAAGAAGATCCATGCATGATTTTTATGTTTCTCTTTTTGAAAATATTCCTGGAATTACTGTTCATTCCACAACAAATCCTGACTACTTTTCTAATTACTGGCTAACTACAATATTAGTAAATCCTGAAGAAACTAAAAATGGAATCAATCGAGAAACCATCCGATTGACTTTGTTGGATTCCAATATAGAATGCAGACCTTTATGGAAGCCTATGCATCTGCAACCACTCTATAAAAATTATCCTTTTTATGGAAATAAAATTGCCGAATCATTGTTTGAAAAAGGACTGAGTTTACCTTCAGGTTCCAATTTAACCGATTTGGATAGAGATCGCATCCGTACTGCTTTATTAAACTTAGTAAGCTAACTGGATTTAAATAATATAATAAAAACGCTTAGACTTAAAAGCATCCTACTCTACTCCAACAAACTAATTATTCAAAATCTCTTCTTTGAATACTATCTCCTTCAACTTAACATTTTCTTCAAAAGAAGCAATGTGTTTATCACGATGGAAATCTGACCTCGCAGAATAATACATTTCTTTTTACATCAATTGTTCTACTTTCTTAGCAATTAACTGAAATAATACCCTTGCAACTGTTCATAAATACAGTTAAACCAATCAACTAATTGTAATTTTTTATAATCTAAAATATACTATAAAAGAAGCAAAAAAATTAAACAAACCATAGCTAATCAACCCTAAACAAAAAAAAGCTGCCAAAACCACTAAGGATCTTGACAGCAAAAAAAAAATATTTTTTTAATATTATATTGGTCTAAACTCGAATGATAATTTCTTTTCGACTAGAATCCGTAAACTACAGCTAAAAGAACTTGAGTAGCAGAACTAGTAGGATTCAAATCCGAATTAACGAACATAACATCATCTGAATTAGTATCAATTCTAAACTCAGGAATAATAGTTAAACCACTTATTTTATAATTGCCTGATAAAGTAAAAGCAGTTACATCAGTATCTCCAGAACCTTCTTTATACTTAAAATATTCAGCACGCATTCCTAAAGCGAAAGCATCGTTAAACGCATAAGATGGATATAAAGCAGCTCCAGTATAACCTACATCACCTTCATTTGAAAAATCAGCACCGTTTACACCTAATTTGAATTTTTCAGTAAGTTGGAATGTCGCTGTTAAGTCAAAAATTGTACCACTTACTGAACCGTCCATAAAGTTAAAATAAACACTGCTTGCTCCAGAAGCATAAGACAATTGACCTCCTACGGCATTTAATCCTTTTGCTGGATCAGCTTTGTACGTATTCCAAGAGTCATTAAACACTCCTAACATTGCCCCAAATTTATCTGTTATTTTATAATTGGCTTTAACACCTGCATTTTGGAATGGCCCGTTGGTAAACAAATATGAAGTTGAATAAGAGAAATTACCTACTGGTGAAATTACCTCATAGCCTATAAAAGTTCCCATATAACCTGCAGTAAAACTTAATTTATCTGAAACTGCATAAGAAGCATATAAATTTTGAATGTGGAATGAATTTGAATCAGTTCCGTCACCATTTGGGATTGATTGATATTGTCCTCTTGGACCAAAAGATATTTCCCCAACAAAAGATACTTTTTTTATGGTTTTCTTCAACGCAATGTCTAACATTCCTAAAGAAACCGAATTTTGGTCTGTTCCAAAACTTGTTGGAATATTTGCTGTTTTTGAAAAATCATACTTGTAATACAAATCTCCTGAACCTGAAATTTGCAATGGAGTTGTTTCTGGAGCATCTTGTGCAAATGCAAAACTTGTAGTCAAGGCTAACACTAAAATAGTAATTACTTTTTTCATATTTAATCTGTTTTTTAGTTAGTAATTCAATTAGGGTAATTGAATCGAATTTGGTTATTTTTTCTTTTTTCCTGAGACGAAATTATTAACTTTTAGTTAACAGAAAAACTTTTTTAAAAGTTTCCGAGAAGAATTATCGATATCCGAAAATCATCTAAAAATAATATGTATTTCCTATTTTTTTTAAATTATATTAAAAATTCAATAATCCAATTTTTATAAAATACTACCAAAATTTAAAGCTATTTTAAATTTTACAGTTAAAAAACATAGTTTACAATCAAATTACATAATTAAAAACATATAACCCCATAAAAAAATAGGGGGTACTGAAAAAAAATATTTAATTTTAAAAAATTAAAACTAATTGCAAAAATCAAGCATTGATTAAATTGATAAAACAAAAAAAACTTAAACTCACACACTTATAATTAGTATGAGTTTAGGGTTTTGAAAATCGAAAAATAGAATCTTTTTAAAAGGATTTATTTATTACTAACGTTATGCTTGTTAGGAATAAAAATGATTTATTAATTC
>NZ_DASTTN010000516.1:0-7162 GCF_035760125.1 Flavobacterium sp. | reverse complement strand
CTGTTTTATAGCGATATGAATACTTGTCAATTCGGGAATAAATGATTTTATGATACAAGAATAACTTTCTAGACGTTCTATATTTGAGTTATAGAATGATATTAAATAATAGGGATTGTTGTATTGTGGTTTGTGGGGCTTTACCTGAGAAGGAGCTTTTTATGAGCAATTAAGGGATACAGAGTATAATGGGAGTTGGAGGAAAAAGAGATAGGAAAGATGCTGAGAGGTATCTTTTTTTGTGTTTTGTGGATTATTAATGTAAGAAATGGTAATGAATAATTAAAACAATTTTGTATGTTTGGTATAACACAGTAAAAAGTTATAATTTGGTGCAAGGTCTTTTGAATTTGGTGTGGACTGTAACCATTTTATGACTGGAATCAATAAGTTGTATACTAGTCTGCTGCTTCAGATGAAAACAAAGAACTTGTAAGAAACGTACTTAGAATGAAATAATATACCTAACACAGATAGCTACTACAATTATTAGCAATTATCTCAATGAAAAAGAGGTTGATTTATGAGAATTTAACTAATCAACAATAAGACTTAATTTAGTATCAAACAAATTGTTACAAGGAAAAGTTACCACCAATTTTAAATAGACATTATGATAAAAAAAATACTAATCGGAATTAGTAGACATCCAAAAAGATTTCTTTTAGCTATTGCATTCGGTTATGCTTCCTTATGGACTGTTTTAGAACCAATTTTTTCAATAGCAAATCTAAAAACGACAGGGTATAATTGTCCATATTTAATATGCTATATTTTGATAAGCTTAATAATTGGATTAATTGTTATTTACCCTAAAAGAAAAGTTCAATTTGACTTGAAAAATACAAACACAAAAGTTGAAATAGAATTTGGGGATTTATTTGCAACGACTGGACATAAAGTTATATCTGCAAGTGAATTTTTCGATAGTAAAATCGGAAAACCTGTTTCTCCTAAAAGCTTACAAGGTATTTTTATTGAAAGAGTACTTGGTGGACATGCAAATATACTTGATGATGCTGTAAACTCACAACTTGCTGGAAAACATACTGAAACAATACAAAGAATTGACGGTAAAACACTTAAATATGATATAGGTTCAACCATTACAATAGAACATAATCAATCCATTTATTTTCTCTTTTCTCTAACAAATACAGATTACGACTGCAATGCTAATAGTACTCCATCATTAATGCTTAAAGCTTTGGATGGACTTTGGAACAAAGTCAGAACTGAAGGTAATGGAGCAGACATTAATTTGCCGCTCATAGGTAATGGTCTTTCAAGAATTGGCTTACCTCCTAGTCAATTACTTCAACTTACTTTAATATCACTATTAAAAGCAGCAAAAGAAAGAGACTTAAGTTCGACTATTCGAATTGTTCTTACCAAAGATATGTTTGATAAAATAGATTTAGAAATAATTAAAAATAACTGGCAATAATATGGCTTATAGAAATGGAACTTATATAGCATTTCATGCGGACGGAACAAATGTACCTACAGAATCAGACATTAAGTATTATAACTTAATGAAAGCATGGACAGCAAAAACAGATGATGATTTTTCAATGATTAACAGTCATGATAAAACAAGTGCTGTAAGAGATAGCAGCCTGAAAACTACTTTAAGGAATCGTTTAAAGGAAAGATTAAATTTAAGCAAACATATGGTTCTAATAATAGGACCAACTACTAAAAATGATACTGATTGGGTGCCATTTGAAATAGAATATGCAATTGATAATTGTGGGCTTCCCATCATAATAGCTTATGCTGGATATGACTATATTTTAAATCCAAAATTTTTGTCTGATTTGTGGCCAAAAGCATTAAAGGAAAGGATTGAAAATGGTACTGTTAAAGCAATTCATATTCCCTTCAAGAAAGAGCCATTAATAGATGCTATAAGTCAATTTGATTTAAAAAACAAACCTTCAACATCTTTAAATTATTATACAAAAGAAGCGTACAAAGAGTTTGGAATCCCAATATAAAAATGATAGTAAAAGCCATGGTTTCGCTGCGTTCGCTGCACAAACAAAGTAAATAGGCTTATCATTAGTAAGCAGGGTCAGGGTAATTACAGAAACATTGAACAATTAGTTAACTTTAATGAAGGTAAACAGTTTATACCTTCAAAATTCCACTAACTCAAAATCCGAAACCTTTGTGTGCTATATAACAATATAAAGTAAACTGATGACGAAAATAATAAATAAGTGGTATCTTTCTTTAGTTATTGCTCCAATTATCACAACATACTTAACCAATTTTTTCACATTACCTAAATTATTTAGCGATTGGAAACTTGCAATAATTTTTTCATTAACAATATTTGCAATAAGTCTATTAATTGAATTAAAGTTATTATCTGAAAGTCATAATTCACCAAACGAGAACGATAAACGAATTATAAAAAGATTGTTTAAAAAGTTGGATGTAAAATCATTTCAACAAGAAATCTGTATGAACGATTCATGGAACGGTTATAAACAAGATTCTATTCACAGCATTATTAAATACCAACATGCTGTGAGATTAATTAAAAACAAAACAGTAGATAAAAAAGTACAACAAATGATTGATGTTTTTAATTATAAATTAGATCTATTTACTGATTTCACTGCAAAAAATGTATATGGGGATAATTCTGGTTTTTTAATTCCCTTTAAAAATTCTGAAGATCGAAATAGTGTAAAAAAAGATGCTGAAAAAATGAATATTTTAGCTAAAAATGCATTTGAAGAACTCGAAAGTTTAGTTGAATATTTAAAATTTAAAAAATATATCTAAAATAATTCACACCGCAGCTAAAATTAGGACACCGACGAAAAAGAACAATAAAACCTTGTTGAACTGAACTGAGATAGTTTTAATTATCAAAATAAGTTTGAACTAATATATTAGACAAACTTAGGCAGACGAAAAGTCCAAATAACTCAATAACATTAATAACATCAATACAAAATCATATGTCAATCTTTAATGAAAAAACAATATTAGTTTCAAATGATAGTTCAATTACTCTAACCTCAAATAGAGTAATACAGAGAGAAAAAAATCTACATAAGGAAATAAATTTGGTAGATTTTTTATCTTATTCTATTGTCAAAAAAAGATACAAGTATTATAAAATACTTTCGTTAATTTTTGGGATTATTACTGTTGTATTGACATCTCTCGTAATTGCAAGTTATGATTCATCGCCATATGATGATAGTGAGCGAAGTGGTGAAATAGCTGCTTTTCTTTTTATTCCAGTAATTCTGACCCTTATTTCGATACTGTTGCTTTTTACAACATCTGAAAAATATATGAGAATATCTGGAAAATTTAACTCAATTGAGTTTTCAATAAAGAAATTAAGTAAGACTGGGTTGAGTGAGTTTTTGAATATATTGAGTGTTGAATGTGAAAACAGCAAAAGAGTTCAACTTTAATTGAATTTACCTAAAAAAATAAAGGCAACCTATTGAATTTAAGTAATCCCTGAAATAGAGAACCGCAATACTTACATAAAACACATAATTGGAAAGCATTAGACCTTTCAGTTGATGACTTTAAAATATTGTAAACAAAAATATTAATTCTCTTTACCAAATATTTATTCTTTCTCGGTTTCTTCCAAATTATTAGCATCAAATAAATTTTCAGGTATTTTATTCTCAATAATATCGAATTGATTAATAAAAGCTACTACTTTGTTCAATTCTCGTTCAATGGAATTCCACCAATTTGTTGACCATATTCTGTAAAAAATGAAGCCCTGATTTTCCAATTGCGTTTGCCTGAACATATCCCAAGAATAAGCTTCATTACTACTGTGATATTTTGCACCATCACATTCCAAAGCAATAACTGGCTTTCCAGTTAACTTGGATTTGATAATCATATCTATTCTAAAACCTCCAATCGGATATTGTTGCTGAATTCTATCTTCACCAATTTTTTGAGCTAAACGATAATATACTTCCTCTTCAAAAGGTGACTCAGAACCATAAGTATCTTCTACATCATAAAGTTTAGATTCGCAATTCTCATAAAGTTGGTTCAGTATTAAATCTTTAATTTCATTATTTGAATCACTTACCGCTTTCGCATAAGCCAAATATGAATACAAAACACCACGACCAGTATTTTTAAATTGTTGTAATAAAGATGGATATTGATTTATATTATCTAATGGTATAGAACAGCATACATACACTTTTTGTTTAGCCCTAGTAACAATTACATTTAAGAGTTTATATCCTTTTCCTTGAACTATAGGTCCAAAATTTTGTCTAAAGTTCCCATCGTTCTTCTTCCCGAAAGTGGTTGATATTATAATTATATCTCTTTCATCCCCTTGAATGTTCTCTAAATTTTTCACAAAAAAATCCGAGCCTAAATCAGCAATTTTTTTATCATATTCTGGTTTGGATTGTCTTGCAATAGCAATTTCTTCCAATATTAAATTTCTTTGATATAAATTAAAAGTAGCTACACCTATTGATGGGTATTTTCCGTTTTCCGATTTTTTAATTTTATGTAAAAGAATATCTACAACGCTTTTCGCTTCCTCTCTATTTACAGAATCTTCGTAAATTCCGTTGACTTCAATGAATTCTATTGGCTTATATTCCTTTTTTGCAGGCATGGGAATCAATCTTTTGCCATAAAAAGCATGATTTGAAAAATCAATTAAGCTTGGGTGTTGCGATCTGTAATGAATTTTTAAATATGATTGCTTATAGTTACAATTTTCAGCATAAACTAAAAGCGATTCGCTATCTGCCAGTTCGTATGAATTGTTTACATTCCTAATATTGTTTTCTGTCTCTTGAGCAGTAGATTCTTCTTCATAGTCATCTTCATTTGGATTAAGCAGTGCGTTTCCTCCTTGAAAGAAATTAGTTGGTGGCATCTGTTGGCTGTCACCAGAAATAATTTTGATTTTACCTCTTATTAAAGCAGAATAGGTATCTTCAATTCGTAACTGGCTAGCTTCATCAAAAATTACAATGTCAAATAAAGCTTCATTCAATGGTATAATTGAACTGCAAACTGTAGGCGAAACCATTACAACGGGAAAAAAATCCGTAAATAAGTCAAAATCTGTATTGACAATTTTTCGCAAAGAATTTCGTTTATGCCCTGCTGCTCCTCTTTTGTTAAATAGACTGATTGGACTTAGTCCTGAAAATTGCTGTAGTCTCTTTGCAGAAGCTAATTGTTTTTTTGACCAGCTTTCAACTATATTTTGAATTTGATTCTTTTTTAAATCTTTCTTTAGCTCAAATAACTCTAAAATTTTATCGTCATTTTTTGGTAAATCTCTATGCTCATTGATTGATAAAAGCCAAAAATAATACCAAGCTTCAAAGGTTAATTCCCAATCGTCTGTATCAATTTCAATAAGTGACTCAATAGTTCTTTTTTCTAAAGAAGTTAGAGGTAGAATAAAATTTTTCCATTCGTAATATTCTCTGAATCCTTCCAGATTTTCTGATATTTTATTGATTGAAGAAATGATCTTTTTTATCTCCGATAATTTCTTACTATGATTTTCAGTATTGTCAAACTCTTCTGCTATAATTTTCTCATTTTTGATCTTATTAATAATCTCAGTAAAAGATTTTTCATTTTTGGTTAGCACTTCCGAATTATAACTTTTATGCTTTGATTCTTGAGAAAAGTTATCGAAATAGTTTTTCTTAAATTTATCAATCTCAGAAAATTGTTTCTGAAGTTTTTTTAACGTATAAATTTTTAGATGATGAGTTTTCAAATCTTCTTTAGAAATATCTAAATATTTATCATCGGTCAAATCTGAAACAAATCTTTCATGTATTCTTTCAATTTCCACTATCAGAGAGATATTAGAATATAATGGATGTGTGTTTTTTGAATTAAATTGTTGAATAAGTTTGGTTTTGATATTCTCTAATTTTTTTTTCCATTTATCAAATGCTAGGCTCAATTCCTCGACATTATCTAACAAAACTCTTAATGTAGTGTGTGGTTCATCAATGGAAACAAAAGTATGATTTATATAATCATACTTTTCATGATGCATTCTGATTTTTGTGATGCTAGGGATGATTAATTCTCTTTGAACTTTTAATTCTTTATACTTATCAGAAAACAAACTCAATGCATTAATTCTAAATTTAGTTAAGCCATCATTCTTAAAAAATGACTCCCCAAATTTCTGATGATTTACAAAAGTAAATGTTTTGAAATCTGCTATAAGATTTAATAACTCATTATAATACTCCGAATAGTGATTATCTAACCAAAGCGAATAATTATGGAGATCCTTTTCTAAGGCCCCTAAATTAACTGACAATTCATTTTCAATATCTAAATAATATTTATCAAGCCATGTAAGGTATTCTTTTGTGTCGTTTTTTAAACTCAACTCAATATCAGTTAATTGCAACGATGTTGATTCTGTAAAATCCTCTAACCGAACTTTTATACCTCTTGGATTCTCTCCTGCGAAAAGCTCATCATTTAAAATATCTAAAGGATGAGAAAGAACCTTAATATCAGAAAATAATTTTTTGGCAGTTTTAATTTTTGCTGAATATGAGCTAAGCTCATTATCCGTAAACTCAAATTGTTTGTAGTCTAATTTCTTAGTTAAGGCTTCATAATTTGTTTTATTTTCTCTTTTCAAGAATTCTCCAACAATTTCTGTCCATGATTTTCCTTTATAGATGCTCTGACCTAATTTTTTATGACTATTATTAAGTTCCCCAACGGCTGTATCGATATCCTTTTTAACTGTATTATAGTTGATTTGATTGTTACTATAAAAAATAAGTGGATTACTTATTCTGTCTCTAACCGAATTAACGATAGTATCTCTGTCTTTATTTATATCTTCAATTACAGCAGCTAACGCACCTAACTGATCATTTTCTCGATGTAGATTATTTTTGATAACATCGTGGGCTGTTTTCTTTTCGCATACAACAAGACATTTCAAATTGTTGGCTAGTGCATTTGTAATTAAAGCTGTTAACGATTGACTTTTCCCCGTTCCAGGTGGTCCTTGAATGATTTTTTTTGGTTCAAATCCTAAAGTGCTTAATATTTCTTGTTGACTAGGATCTGTATTTATCGCACTATAAGCTGTCCCTGTAAAAGATTCAATTTTCAATTCATC
>NZ_DASTTN010000515.1:0-2441 GCF_035760125.1 Flavobacterium sp. | reverse complement strand
TTACAAACCTCTGCCAGCAATATTTATTTAATCGATGGGGGAGACGCCTTATTGTCGCCCATGAGCGAGGAATCCCAAAAAGATACTTTGGAAGCAGTAACACAACTTGGAGTTGTCGTAAAACTAAACACCCGAGTGGTGGATTATAAAGACGATACCGTTTTTTTAGGTGATGGTAAAACCATACAAACCAAAAACTTGATTTGGGCGGCTGGAGTTTCAGCAAGGGAATTTGAAGGAATTCCGGCGGAAAGTTACGGTCGTGGCAAACGAATGGCTACCGATGCGTTCAACAAAGTAAATGCTACCGAAAACATCTACGCCATTGGAGATACCTGTATTCAACTCAACGATGTGGATTTTCCGGGAGGTCACCCGCAAGTAGCGCAAGTGGCTATTCAGCAAGGGGTCAATTTAGCCGAAAACTTCAAGTTAATGGTTCAAAATAAACCTTTAAAACCCTTTAAATACAAAGACAAAGGCTCTATGGCTATCATTGGAAAAAACAAAGCCGTTGTTGATTTACCCAAACCCAAAATGCATTTCAAAGGCTTTTTAGCCTGGATGATTTGGCTATTCGTTCACCTCATGTCCTTGATAACCTACCGCAACAGATTGAACACTTTTTACCATTGGATGATTGCTTATTTCTCGAAAGACCAATCGTTACGAATGATTATTAGACCTGAGAAGAGAACGAAAGGGGAAATATCGGCCTGAAAGAAAAAATAAAAACCTCAAACTTTTTCTATCAAAACAAAGTATCTCAATTTCAGAAATACAAAACGAAAAAATGTATAAATATATTTACGCAATAGCTCTTTTAATGTGCTTAAATAGTAATGCTCAAACGATAATTGAAGGAAATGTAAAAAGTCTAGATAACGTAATAATTCCTTATTGTTCAATTGGAATTAAGGACACAAAACTTGGAACAATAACCGACGAAAATGGAAACTACAAATTTAAAATCCCCAATAATTTAGATAACAAAAAAATAGTTTTTAGTTCTATTGGATATTATGACAAAATTATTTCAATAAATGAGCTAAAAGCAAATAGTATTATAGTTTTAGAGTATAAGACAACGAATCTTAATGAAGTAGTAATTAGCTCAAAAAAAATGAGCGAAAAAGTTATTGGACAAAAAACAAGACCGTTCCTTACTTTTTCTAAAATGTTTGATAAAAATGTTCCAACAATAGAACAGGGTAGTTCTTTCCCGGTTTATCAACAAACAAGACTAAAATCATATAATTATTACATTATTCCAAGTTCAAAATTTAAGAAAATCACTTTAAAACTTAATATTTATAGCATAAAAAATAATATTCCTGATAAATCTCTTCTTGAAGAAAACATCATTTATAAAACTTCTTCAACTGGCTGGCAAAATATAGATTTATCAAAATATAAATTAGTCTTTAATGATCTTGATAGAATCGCTATAACCCTTCAATTAGTTGATTACGAGCCATTAAAAAATACAGAATTTATATTTGGATTGTCGGCAAAAAAAACTTTTTCAGAAAATTTACTTTTCAGATATCAAAGTCAGGGAATTTGGGAGCAAAGTGAAGGAAGTTTTATTTCCAACCTTGAAATTAGTTATTCTAAAAATAAGGATGAAAAAGATATAACTGAAGAAGACAATAATATCAGTGATAATAGTGACACTAAAACTTTAATTGAAGTTTATAAAAATAAAGAAAATGCAAGAAAAACAGATTATGGAAAAAGAAAAGATGGCAAATATATTGATTTAGGAAATGCAAAAATATATTTTGAGGAATACGGAAAAGGAAATCCTTTACTATTGCTTCACGGTAATAGTGGGAGTATATCTGATTTCTATCAACAAATACCATTCTTTTCAAAACATTATCGTGTTATTGCGATAGATACTCGAGGTCAGGGTAAAAGCACAGATTTAACAAAAGAGGATTATACTTATGAGGAATTTGCCAATGATTTATACAAAGTTATCAAGTATTTAAATCTAGAAAAAATGAGTATTATTGGTTGGAGCGATGGCGGAAATACAGGATTGATTTTCAATTCAGAACATCCAGAATTGGTATGTAAACTCATAACAATCGGTGCTAATTTGAATCCTTCGGGTGTAAATGAGAAAATCATAAATGATTTTAAAAAGCAAATTTCAGATAATCTAACAGATAATCAACGTTTAACGAAACTAATGTTAAATCAACCAGATATAACTTCTAAGCAACTCAGTCATATTAATAATCCTGTCTTAATTATTGCTGGAAGCAATGATGTGATAAAAGCAGAACATACCAAATCAATACAGGAGTTGATACAGGATTCAGAAATAGAAATTATTCCAAATGCAACACATTATGTCCCTTTTGAACAACCTAAAAAATTAAACGAATTAATCTTAAAATTCTTAAAAAAATAAAAACACATACCCGATA
>NZ_DASTTN010000514.1:0-4176 GCF_035760125.1 Flavobacterium sp. | reverse complement strand
ACCCACCGCTTTAGCTTGTTGCGTAACATTGTCATGCATTGCAACAGACCATTCTCTATCGCGATTGTATTTTTTGGCTAGGTAATCTATACTATTGTTTCCAGGTTGAGAGCTTGATGTTGGATCCAATTGAAAACTTTTCCATTCTATAGCAACTGAATCTTTATTTTCAAAACGTGAAAGCGCTTCTTCCATCTTTCTTTTTCCTATATAGCAAAACGGACACATTACATCCGACCAGATTTGTATTTTTAATTGATTTTCCATTTTTAATTTTTTTCAGGCAAAGCCAAATTTTTAAAAAGCAAAATTATGAAATTCAGTTTTGAAGCTTTGTCTTTTAGGATTTTATTGTGAATTGACTGAAGATTGATTTAATTTTTTTTGGTTTTTTTATCAGGAAATTGATAGTTGTATTGTTTCAAATATATTTTGTTCTCGTTTTTCTTTTTAGAGGTAGATTTTATAGCTGTTGATTCTTTTTCATTGGAGATTGATCTATTCGAAAGGTAATTGGTCAGATATTTTTTAAGTATTTGTATTTTGTCAACTTCAATAGAGTAAATGGTTTTCTTTCCTTCGTTTTTTACGTTTAATAGATTGGCTTTTTTTAATTCTAATAAATGTTTGGATATTGTCGATTGTGCCAATGGAATTAAATCCACAATTTCACCACAGGTTCTATTGTTTTTTTTCCACAATAAGGTCATAATCTGCATACGTGTAGGATGACCTAGTGCTTTGCAGATTTCCGCTATCGCATTTGTTTCTATATCGAAATCTAAGTGTTTAGTAGTTCCCATAATTTGCCAATTAATTCATATCGTAATTTAGCGATTATATTTTACGTACGGCGTCCTGTTCGCTTTTTTTCTTTCCCTTTAATTTTTTATTATCTAATAATTTTTTTAATAATGTTTATTCGAATTTATGTTAAATACATATGATTTTGGTATGAAAATTCACGTATAAATACGTGTAAATGAGAGTCTTTTAATCGATAGCTTTGAAAATATCAAATAAGTACTAAGATTTTTAAATAGCGAGATTGATTTTTTTTAGAAGGTTTTGGTTCTTTTTTTGATTCATGTAATGTCCCAACATTTACCTTTTTTATTAATTTAAACTACCATTTATGAAAAGTATTTTTAAAACCCTTTTTAGTTTGTTGTTGTTTATTCCTTTTGCTTACGCTCAAAAAAATGAAATTAAAGCTGCGCAAAAGGAATCAAAAGCTGGTAATTCGGAACAAGTAATTGCAATTTTGTCTCCAGTTGAATATTTGATTAGCAATGCATCAGATGAAGACAGGATTAATTTCTACTATACAAAAGGAAAAGCTTTAGTAGATTTGGCCAACAAGAATATTAATAATTCCAAAAATCTTTCACAAGCTGTTATTGCATTTAATGATTTGATTGAAGTTGAAAATGAATCAAATCAATATAAATATACTTCTGAGGCATTCGAATCATTAGGCAAAATAAAAGAAGGACTTATAAATAGTGCCAATGAGGATTTAACAGTCGCAAATTTTACCGAATCTTCTAAGAAATTTTATCAAGCTTATTTAATAGATAAAAAGGATACGCTACAGCTGTATAATGCTGCAGTTAGTTATAAAAGAGCTAACGAAAATGGAATGGCATTAAAATGTTATGAAGAATTAAAAGCTATTAATTATTCAGGAAATATTGAGGTCTATATCGCTTACAGCAAAAGTAAATTGAAGGACGAATATTTTGGTACAGTTAAAGAAAGAAATAGTCAAATTCAAAGCGGAACCCATTTCAGACCAAGACAAGAATTTCAATCCAAAAAGGCTGAAATCTATAAAAGTATTGCTATGATTTATGTGCAAAGTGGCTATAAAGAAAAAGCAATGAAAGCAATATCACAGGCTAGAAATTTGGATAGTCAAGATTTGTCCTTGGCCTTGGTTGAAGCCAATTTATATTTGGAAACCAAAGATTATGATTACTTCGATAATCTTGTGTCGGTTATTATTGAATCAAATCCAAATAATGCAGAATTAGTGACCAATTTAGGTGTGAATTGCCAAAATGAACAATATTATGAGGGAGCTGAATACTATTATAAAAAAGCCATTGAAATGAATCCTAAATATGCAGAGGCATACATGAATCTTTCGGCATTATTGGTAGAGAAAAGTATTAAGATAGGAAACCAAATGAATGAGTATTTGGGAACTTCAGATTCTGATAAAAAAGCTTTTGGAGAATTGAAAATTCAAAAGGAGCAAATTGTAAAAAGTGTATTTGCAAATCTTCAAAAAGTAGTTAGTATTGATCCTTACAATAGTAGTGTAAAACAATTAATGAACACTATGAATACAACAAATATTAATAATTCATCTAGAGGAGCTTTGGCATCAGGTGAATAATTGATTTATGATATTAAAAAAGTATAGTCAGCTGATTATATGAAAATAATAGCTAGAAATAGCGAGCAATATTGTTAAGTTTTGAGTTAAATTAGATTAGGGTAAAAAACCATCAATTACAATAATTGGTGGTTTTTTTTTTATGGGAAATAAAAAAGTCACTAATAAAATACTAGTGACTTTAAAATATAATTCTTTTAATTTCTTATGCTAATAAATCTAGAACTAGTGAAGGAAACAATCCTATAACTATGTTCAGAAGAATAGCAACAACAGCTACTGCATAAATCAAGAACGGTTGTCCTGTGCGAGTTTCGTTTGGTTCTTTGGTGTACATAGCCAAAATCAATTTAAAGTAGTAGCCAACGCTTATAATCGAGTTGATAACCGCAAATACAACTACCACCAAATATCCCGCTTGAATCGTTTGGTTGAACAAAACCAATTTGGCAAAGAAACCTGCAAATATTGGAATACCCGCCATAGAAAGCAATGATCCGGTTAAGATAGCAGCCAACAAAGGATTTGTTTTTCCTAAACCATGAAAGTTTACAACATCTTCGTTTTCTCTGTTTTTACATACATACAGAATAACACTGAAAGCAGCAATACCAGCTAATGAATAAGCTGAAGTGTAATATAATAAACTTCCTGCCGAAGTAGATAAACTCAATAATGTCATCAACATAAATCCAGCATGTGAAATACCTGAAAAAGCTAGCATACGTTTTACATTGACTTGTCTCAACGCCATGATATTACCAACAGTCATAGATGCAATAGAAACGATAACCACTACAATTTGGAAAGAATAATTAATATCAGCATGCATGCTTGACAATAATTTATAAAGTGTCGCGATAGCCACAACTTTTGCAAGAGTACTCATTAAAGCAGTTGTCAAAGTTGGAGAACCTTCATAAACATCGGGAGCCCAAAAGTGAAACGGAACAGCTGCAATTTTGAATAACATTCCGATTGTAACTAAAACAATACCGATTGGGAACCAAATAGGAAGCTCGGCTGATTGGGACATATCGCTAATTTCGATGATGTCAAATGACCCCATTGCTCCATAAATCATACAAATCCCAAATAAAATAATTCCTGAGGCAAAAGACCCCATCAAGAAGTATTTCATACCTGCTTCATTACTTTTCACATTTACTCTATTGCTTGCGGCAAGAACATAAAGTGATATGGATAATATTTCTATTCCTAAAAAGAACATTGCTAAATTTCCAAAAGAAACCATTGCAACGGCACCAGACAATAAGAATATTTTAATTGCGATATAATCAGAAAGTTTACTTTGGTGATTGTCATAGAAATTATGGCCCAAAGCCACTAAAAATATTGTCAGTACAATGAACAAACTTGAAAAAGTAACTGAAAATTTACTTACTTCAATCATGTTGTTATAGTAACTCGCAGGAGAATTAAATTCTGAAACGGTAAGTCCTAGAATGGCTAATAATCCAATAATTGATATTGGAATAATCGCTTTTCTAAAATCGAAGATTTCAAATATAAGGCATAAAACACCTAATCCTATTATAGCTATTAATGTTGTCATTTATATTATGCTTTTTACTTAATTGTATTTATTAATAGTGTTTAAAATAGTTTCCAGACTTGGTGTTATCAAATCGTTGATTGGTTTTGGATATAACCCAAAGAAAAATAAAACCGCAATAATAATTATCATTGTCAAACCTTCAGAAAAAGTGATGTCGGTAAAAAGTTTTGTATTAGTTTCCCCTAGCATTACA
>NZ_DASTTN010000513.1:0-2867 GCF_035760125.1 Flavobacterium sp. | reverse complement strand
CCAGAACGTTGGTGGCTATGTTACTAGAGAATAATCAGAAAAACAGAAAATATGAATAAAATTAGAATTTCAATTTTGCTTTTGACAATTTCACTTTTTGCAAGTTGTAATTTTATAAAAGATAGTTTCACTTTTAAAGATAAGACAAAAGAATTTGTGGAAACCTTAATGAAAAAAGACTATGACAAATGTGTTTCTCAAATGGCTTTAGAAAGTGAAATGGGTAAAAACACAAACTTAGACACTTTAAAATTGGGATTAGAGCAATTTCGAAATATAGTTGAACATAATTTCGGACATAATTTTGAATATTCATTAATGAAATCAGAAAAAAAACGTTCAACAATTGAAAGCGAAAACACACCGCCAAATACTACACTTGCATTCATTGAATTTTCGAATGAAAAAGAATTTGGAGTTTTTCAAGTTTTGTTTGATGACAATTCAAAAAAGATAATCAATATAAATACACTAAATGTAAAAGCACCTATACCGAATATGTTGATATTTTGGTTATTTGGTATTTTACCTTTAGCCGTCTTACTATTCAACATTTATGCTATCCGAGAAATAAAGAAAAGTACATTATCAAAAAAATGGTTGAAATACATAGCAATCATATTTTTCAATGTACCCGCAATTACATACTCTGCAGTAGAAGGAGTTTCTTTTAAAATTTTAAGTTTTAAATTCTTTGGTATTAGCTTTGGCTTTATGGGTTTTCTTGGTTCGGTTTGGACTTTTGGAATTCCAATTGGTGGAATTTACTGGTTATGGAAACTGAAACAACACAGAATCGATGAAGAATTTAATACGGAAACAGAAGAAATCGGAATAACAACTGAATAAAAACACAGCCACCAACAGCTACTACAACGGATTTGGGCAATAGACTTAATGGAAAGTTGGTTTTGTATTTGGGATGATTTGGCAAATCCGAAAATAGGGCTTAATTTAACCCCAAACCCGCTGTAGTACCAGAACGTTGTAAGTAATTTTGACATCGAAACAAGAAATAAATAACAAAACTATTGTAATACAGAATTTAATATAAATAAAAATCAATGAAAAAAAAATTACTAATTCTATTATTGCTATTATTATCAACTTTATCATATTCTTCTGAGATTAATGGAAGTATATTTCTTGACAACACCTCTGATCACAGCGGAATTATCATCAAATTCAATCCTGTTTCACCAAGTGCTGTATATACAGACGGCACATCAAATGCAAACGGACTATATAACATAACTGTAATTAATGGTATTTACAATATAAGTTTTGAGAAAAATGGCTATCAAACTTATACTTTGAACAATCAATTTATTAGTACAAATACAACCCTTGCGAACGTCACATTGAACTCAAACATAGCTGTTAATGTCTCTGGAAATGTTTCTGGAAATTGGACAAATACTAATACTTATATTGTAAATGGTGATATAACAATACCTGTAGGGCAAACTCTTAATATAGAACAAGGGACTAAAATAAAATTTAATGGGTATTATTCCTTAATTGTAAATGGGACTTTAAACGCAATAGGAAATGGAAACAATTATATTAAGTTTACTTCAAACAGTACTAGCCCTACTAACAAAGATTGGAATCAGATATTGATAAATAGTTCATCTAACTCGTCACAATTAAAATATTGTATTGTAGAGTACGGAAAAAAAGATAATGATGATAATATTGGAATTGTTCATATTTTAGGGAAAATAGATATAGAAAATTGTATAATTCAATATAGTGAAGAAACAGGGATTAGCGTCAGAGGCAATGTAAGTGGAATAAATATTTTAAAAAATAAAATTTCAAACTGCTCCTATGGTATGTCTATTGGATCAGGTACATCAGTGATTGTTGATGGGAATGAAGTTTCTAATATAAATCTAATTGGAATGTCTATTGGATTAAATAGTGCTTCAACCATAGTTCAAAATAATCGAATATCAAATTGTGGATATTATGGAATACAATCTTGGTCAGATATATTGATAAATAATAATATTTTATTTAATATAGGTTCTAATATATCTCATTACGCAATTATCATAGTTGGAGGAAAACCTTTAATAAAAAACAATACAATTTTGTCAAATGCCGGAGGAATTGGTATTTATAGTAGTGATTTTTTTAGTCCAAACCCAATTATAAACTCAAACATAATTATTAACAGTACTTATTATGGTATTAAATCAGAAGGTGTTCCAATGCCATCACTTGTAAAATACAATCTATTTTATAACAACGGTCTTGGCACTGGAAATAATCTTCCAATTGGAGTAGGTACTGTCGTTACCACTAATAATAATGGAATTAATTCTGACACTTATTATAATATCTTCTCATCTCCAAATTTAGCTTCTGTAAATTCTTCCGATTCAAATTTTTGCGAACTCAATTCTAATTCTGTTGCTATTAATGCAGGAGACCCAAATATTATAAATAACTTTAATTCTTCAAAAATAGATATTGGAGCTAAGGAAAGTTCGGAAAAATTATCCGTAAATAAATTTTCAAATAATGACTTTACTATTTTTCCGAATCCAGTAATTAATCAAGTTAAGATTCAAGCAAAAAACACTCAATTATTTAATAAATTAATTCTAAATAACATAAATGGTCAGATTATAAAAGAAATCAAATTAGAAAATTCTATTAACGAATATACTTTAGAGAATTTGAGTGATTTGAAGTCAGGAGTTTATATTTTAAGCATTTATGATGAGTTTGAAAAAAGTCAACAAATTAAGCTACTGAAAAAATAAAAACTACTTACAACAGCTACTACAACGGATTTGGGGAATTGGTTTAATGGAAAGATGGTTTTGTATTTGGGATGATTTGGCAAATCCGAA
>NZ_DASTTN010000512.1:0-4074 GCF_035760125.1 Flavobacterium sp. | reverse complement strand
TTATAAAAAACTGTTTCTTATCAACTTGTATTTACATTGATTGTACGTATTTAGTTAAATCTAAAACAAATGTTTTTCGAAATTATATGTAAAGAAATAAATATGATATTCTTAAAATATTCTAAAAACAATTACTTTTGTTTAACTTTCGATTTAGGTTACTAAATCTCTATTTAGAAAAAAATCTACAATATTATTGATCATTTTTTATTGAGCCTAATTTTTTTTGCGAACGAAAGTTTTATTTTGAGAAAATGAATTCTAAAAGACTCAATATTGATTTTATAAATGCCACAAATTTTATGTCAAAAAATATATATGTTCTATTAGTTTTAATTGCATTATTTTCCTGTACCTCAAAAGAAGATAATCAAAAAAGGATTGTTATCGGATTTTCTCAAAGTATCTCTGAAGAAGATAGCTGGAGAAAATCCATGGATAATACAATGCTGGTCGAAGCTTCGCTTCATCCAGAAATAGACTTAACTATCAGTAATGCAAATGGCAGTACAAAAAAGCAGATTAATGATATTGAAAAAATGATTGAAAACCACTTGGACGTCCTAATTGTAGCTCCATACGGTTCAGATTCTATTGTTCCAGTAATTGAAAAAGCAAGTAAAAAAGGAATACCAGTCATTATAGTCGATAGAAAAGTCAATACATCCAATTATACTGCATTTTTAGGAGCTGATAATGTTGAAGTTGGTCATATTGCAGGAAAATATATTGTTTCTATGTCTAATGCTCGTGCCAATATTCTTGAAATTAAGGCAACGACTGATATTTCACCTAGTGTTGAGAGAAGTTTAGGATTTAAACAAATTATCGACCGATATCCGAATATTAAAAAGATAGGTATTAGTGCTCCGAATTTGGAAGCATTAAATAATAATTTAAGCAAGGTCTTGGATAGTATGCCAAAAATAGATTTTGTTTTTGCTTTTAATGATAATATTGCGCTTCAAGCATGGGAAGTAGCTAAGAAAAAAGGCAGGGAGAAAAATATAAAATTTATAGGAATAGACGGATTGAATGATCCAAATGGAGGAATACAGGCTGTTAAAGATGGTAAGCTAACAGCAACTATATTATATCCAACAGGTGGTAGCGAAGCAATTAAGCTTGCAATTAAGCTTGCGAATAAAGAAATTGTTTCTAAAAACAATATACTTAACACTACTTTAATTGATTCTCTGAATGCTGATATAATGAGTAATCAATTTGATAAAATCTCGGTTCAGCAATCAGATATTGAATTGCAACAAAATAAAATTAAAGAGCAGGAAAAAAAATATTCGACTCAAAGAAACCTTCTGTTAGTCATTATTTTTTTTAGTTTACTAATTTTTAGTCTGGCTGTATTTAGTATTTATTCGGGTATGAAACTGCGCAGTAAAAAGAAAGAATTAGAAAAAACAAACATTAAAATTGTAAACCAAAAAGATGAAATTGAATTATACGCGAATAAATTAAAAATCAGTAATGAAGCTAAAATTAATTTTTTCACTGGCCTTTCCCATGAATTCAAAACTCCTTTGACATTGATTTTAAGTTCTATTGAATCCTTGCATGATGAATTTCAAAATAAAAATAACACAGTAAAAAAAGATTTAGATTTAATGTATAATAATTCTAAACGATTACTTCGTTTAATAAATCAATTGCTCGATTTTAGAAAAGGTGAAAATCAAAACTTTATTATAAAAGTAACAAAAATAAATCTTTGGAATTTTTCAAAAAAAATAATTAAAGAGTTTGAAAGAGAGGCTTTAAGGAGAAATATCAAATTTGACTTTTCTTCAAACAATAAAAGCTTGGAAGTATATTTGGATCAAAATTTAATCGACAAGGTATATTATAATTTATTGTCTAATAGTTTTAAGTTTACTCCTGATAATGGTAAAATTGAGGTATCTATTATAGAGGAGAAAGAGCTTGGAATAGTGAAAATACATTTTAAAGATTCCGGAATTGGAATACCTGAAAAGGATTTAGCCAATGTTTTTATACCTTTTTTCAAAGGATCTAATAATTATAAAAACGGTTCTGGTGTTGGACTGAATTTATCTAAAAACTTTATGGATTTACATAAAGGTTCAATCGAAGTTAATTCAAATAAAGGGACGCATTTTACTTTGACATTAAAATTGGGAAGAGATCATTTTAACAGAGAAGAAATAATTGAAAATTCGAATGAGCAAAATTTTGAAAATGATTATGAGTATAATTATTTAGATAAAACCTTAAATGAAGTTAATTCCCCTTTATTTGATGAGAACAAACAAACGATTTTAATTATTGAAGATAATGTAGAAGTTTTGGATTTTATTTCCTCTAAACTAAGTGAAAATTACAATGTTTTTAAATGTGATGGGAGAGATTCTATAGAACGAGTATTGGCAACTATTCCGGATGTTGTTGTATGTGATTTAAATTTACCGGAAAAAAATGGTTTTGAAATTTGTGAAATCTTAAAAGCAAACTTTCTTACTTCTCATATTCCGACAATTATATTAACTGCTTCAGATGATCATGAAACCAATATTAAAGCTTTGGAAGTAGGAGCAGATTTATTTTTGACAAAACCATTTAATTTACAGGTATTAAAGCAAGCAATAAAAGGTTTGCTGTTTAATAGGGAAAAACTAAGGTATTTTTACACGAATGCAAAAACACCTGTACAAACTGAAATAAAAGGTTTTGATTTAATTGAAAGAGAATTTCTAAATAAAATTGACCAGTTTATAGATAAAAACATTGATGATTCAACATTTTCGGTAGAAGACCTTGCCGCGTTATTGAATATATCCAGAGTTCAATTATATCGAAAAGTAAAAGCGGTATTAGGTATAGGGGTTGGAGATTATATAAATAATTATAGGCTTGAGAAATCAAAAGAGATGTTGAAATCTACGACTTTAAATATTTCAGAAATTGCATATTCTTGTGGCTTCGCTTCTCCAAATTATTTTTCAACGGCCTTTAAAAGCAAATATTCTGTTTCACCTAAGGATTTTAGGAATGTTTAATAAAAATGACGTGTTACATTATTATAAATAAATACAATTTTGAAGCTATTTTTGAATAACAGTATTTATTTTTTACTTAGTTAAAACTTTGTTTTACAGTGGTTTTTGTTTTTTGTTTCGATAAAAATGTCAATGTAACATAATCTAACTATAACGTTATATTGCTTTTGTAGTTTTATTGAAAATAATAAAAATGAAAAAGTATATAATTGTATTACTTGCAAGCTTAGCAGTTTTAAGTTGCAAAACAAAAAAAGATCCAGCTCCAGAACCCACTCCAATACCAACACCGGTTCCTAATTCAGCAACAGAAATACTTTCTTTTGGTTTTAATGAGAGTTCAGGACAATCATTGGACGAAAGTAAAACAAAATCCAGTTTTACTATAAATGGACCTTTAAATTCGGCAGAGAGAATTGTTGGTATAGAAGGTAATGCATTAAGAGTAAATGGATATTATGGCTGGGCAACCGGAAATGCAAAAGTAACTTACCCGACAAGTCAAGTTTGTATTTCAGGATGGATTGCACCATCGGCATTTCCTGTTCAAAGAAAAGATTTAGACCCAATTACGGAAAATACTAATGCTGCCATTTTTTCAAATGTAAATACCACTAATAGTTCAGGAGTTGCATTTGGAATTAATCACCACGGAAGGCTTATTGGTCAATTTAAAGTAGGAACTCAATTGATTCAAATTCTTTCGGATAAAGAAATTGAACTTAAAAAATGGAATTTTTTGGCATTAAATATAAATGCTGGTCAAGGAATTGCCACTTTGTTCCTTAACGGTGTTAAAATTAAAGATATTACGTTTCCAGGCGGGGCTCTTTCTTGGGATAATAATGCAACAATATATATAGGAAAAGAGTCGAAAAATAAAACTGTAGCAGGATTTGACACTAATGGTTTGACAGGAGCTATAGATAAAGTTTCGGTTTGGAATAAAAATCTAACAAGTGCTGAAATTTTAGCGCAATTTAGTGCTGTGACTCCTTCATTGCCTATTTTAAAAATACCAACCGAGCGATTCGCAAATGAT
>NZ_DASTTN010000511.1:0-9979 GCF_035760125.1 Flavobacterium sp. | reverse complement strand
GTGACCTCGCTAATATAGACTTGTCAAAACAACGTGCAGAATCTGTTAGAACCTATTTAATAAGCAAAGGGATTCCCGAAAGCAGATTAATAGCTTTAGGATTTGGAGATGGTAAACCAATTGCCAGTAACGAAAAATCTTCTGGTAGAGCTAAAAACAGAAGGGTTGAATTGAAAACTTCATACTAACTATTTGTTTACTTCATGTTTTTTTTGAGAAAGGAGGTTGTTGTAAAACAGCCTTTTTTTTTTGATTTGAAATCCGTGAATTATGAAATTTTTACTATTAATAGTATAACATAAAAAATAGGTTTCTGTTTCATCTTTGTAGTATCAAATTTATAAGAGAATCTATACTTATAAATGAAGATGAATAAAAAATTTAAAAACAACAAAGATGAAAACACTAAAACTAATTGCCCTAGCCCTATTCTTTTTTGCATCAACAGCAAATCATGCCCAAGTATCCATAAGCGTAAATGTAGGGTCACCACCTCAATGGGGACCGGTAGGCTATACAGAAGTATCGTATTATTACATACCAGATGTGCAATCCTATTATGATATACGCGCACAACAGTTCATCTTTTTGAGCAATGGAGTTTGGATCAGATCTCATAATCTACCGAATCGTTACAGAAACTATGATTTGTATAATGGATATAAAGTAGTATTAAATGATTATCATGGTTCAAGACCTTATACTCATTACCATGAGCATAAAGTGAAATATTATAAAGGCTATAATAAAGGGCATCAAAAAACCTATAGAACAGCTGACAATTACAAACCTCATGATAATGGGAACCAGAAATATAACGATAATCATAGTAATGGTAATAATAGTCATGGAAACAATGGTCATGGAAAAGGAAAGCACTAAAAACAATCATTAGCAAGTAAAATAGCAAATGAAAATATGCTTGATTTTAAAATAAACTAATCGTTTGTTAAAAATTTAGAATAAGCCCTGCTATTAAATTGGTAGGGCTTTTATATTCTTTCTAAAATAAAGTATCATGAACAAAATATACAATCATACCGAAAATCTTTTTGAAAAATTGGTTTCTATTGGAACAACAATATTAGGGAACTCTATTTCTTTTCTAATAGCATTATGCTTGGTGCTGTTTTGGTGGATCAATAGTTTATTCATAAAAAATGACATACATCTTATTATTGGCGATATCATTTTTGGAATTACTTTCTTGAGTTTATTCATTATTCAAAAATCGTTCAATCGATTCTCAGCTTCCTTGCATCTAAAAATAAACGAATTGGTTTCGTCACACGAACATGCTAGCAATACAGTATTAAATGCAGAAATTAAAACAGAAAGAGAAATTACTGAATTATCCAAAGAGTATTCGGATTTGGCTGAACAAATTAAAGAGCTGGATGAAGAACTTAATGGAGAGTTTGAAAGAGAACTGGACAACATTTTGGATAAAGAAGAAAACCATTTAAAAGAAGTCTAATAATAAAGCTTTGCTATACAAAAAACAGTAAATGATGTAACTCTTTACAAAAATTTTGAAACACTTTTATTTCAAAATAAGACAACCTTTGCAATGTTGTGAAAATGATTTCACACTTAATTATGACAAGATGAACACAACAGAACTAAAAGGAAACTGGGATGAGCAAAAAGGAAAATTGAAACAAAAATTTGCTGCCTTAACGGATAATGACTTATTATTTGTTGAAGGAAAAAAGGAGGAAATGATGGGAAAACTTCAAATCAAATTGGGAAAATCTAAGGAAGAACTTCATAAAATTATTCAAGCACTTTAGATAGTTACTGCAAGTTGTATCCATTTAAACTTTTTGACAATTTAAATGGATACAATTTTTATCAAAAAAAAATATATTCTAAAAATAATTAATATGAAAAAATCAATTTTAACCCTTGCAATTGCCACTTTGGTAATCGGGTCAATCGTTATCAGCTGTAAACCAAATACCGAAAAAGAGCAAGCTGCTCAAGAAAATGTTGATAGTGCAAAAGTAGCAGTAACAGAAGCCGAAGATGATTTGGCCGAAGCCAAAAGAGTAGCAACAGCAGAAGAATGGAAAGCATTCAAGGACAGTACCAATGCTAAAATAGAGGAAAACAACGCTAAAATAGCCGAATTGAAATTGAAAATCAAAAAAACAGGAAAAGACATCGATAAAGCATATCAAAGAAACATCGATACAATGGAACAAAAAAATAAGAATCTAAAAGCAAAATTGGATTCCTATAAAAATGATGTCAATAGTGATTGGGAATCTTTCAAAAGAGAATTTGACCATGACATGGATGAACTTGGAAATAGCTTAAAAGACTTTACCGTAAATAACAAAAATTAAATTGATGCGTTATATATGTTGCAACGCAAGATGATTGCAACAAATTATTAATTTTTATAAAAAATAGAAATAATGAGCAATCTTCTTTATACAGTTGCAGTGATACTTGTCCTATTTTGGGCAATCGGGTTCTTTGCATATAGTGCAGGGTCAATAATACACATACTGCTTGTAATAGCATTAATAGCAATAATTTTAAGAATAATCCAAGGTAGAAAAATATTATAATTAATCCTTAAAAAATAGAGACATGAAAGCAAATAAAATCGCATTAGGGCTTTTGGGTGGTTTAGCCGCAGGAGCAGTAGTTGGAATATTGTTTGCCCCTGCAAAAGGGTCAGATACAAGAAAAAAAATTCAGCAAAAAGGCAGTGACTATGCCGATAATTTGAAAGATAAATTTGAAAATCTATCTGGATCATTAAAAAGCAATTATGATAAAATAGTTCATAATGGAAAAGACTTAGTTGCTGAAAGTAAATCAAAATTTGATGATATTAAAAGCATTAACCCTTAAATTATCAACAGCAGTAACAATAGAGATATTTTTATAAAAAAGAAGGCTATTGTTGCTGTTTTTTTTTATTACAAATCAATTAAAACTCTTTTTTATGATTTGGACTGTATCCTCTGTCATTTATGGCTAAATTTTAAAAACAACAAATCTTATGGATTCAATAAATGAAAATAAAATGATAAGTGCTAATAAAAAATTGGCCTTTCAAGTTCAGCAGAAAGAAAATAGAGTAGAAAAATTGATTATAGACAACAAAAAATTAGTCGGTCAAAATGATGAGAATGAAAAATGCATTGCAGAATTAAAAAGTATCAATAAAGTTTTAATGTTTCATTATCAGACAAACAAAAGGTGTAGTGAAGAGTTGACTATTGCCAATAGAGAACTTCTTTCTAAAAATAAAGAAAAAGAGAAATAGAATATCGTATTAATAAACAACTTAGATACAGATCCCTAGAGGTAATTTTTTTTCGGTTTCTCTTCAAAAAAATCAAAAGCCAAATTGTACAAAATACAATTTGGCTTTTTTTATGGAGAAATGCAATAGCAATAATCGAACTCAGATTTACAGCGAATTATACAACTAACAGGTAGAATTCTGTAACATCCTTTTAAGGCAATCCATTCATCTTTGTCGTATAAATAATCTAACACACAAAAAATGAATACTAAAAAACTATTATCTACAATTGCAATGGCTGTTGTTGTTTTAATTTCGGGATGCTCAAAAGATGATGTGCAAGAAACTATAGGCGAATCGCCAGTTGTAACAACTGTTAATCCAGAAAACGGAACTATAAATGTTCCTTTGACCAAAACCATTACTGTTGATTTCGATCAAGAAATGAAAACTTCTACTTTTGATTCGTCTTCTTTTACAATACAAGGAACAACATTGGTTGCAGGAACAGTTTCCATTAATGGAAAAACAGCTACATTTAGTCCAACTGCTCCTCTTACCGCCAATACAACCTACACAGGTACTATCAAAACAACTGTACAAAGTATACTTGGCCAAGCCTTAGAGGCTGATTATGTATGGACTTTCAGTACTGGCACAACACTAAATCCAATGGTGATTTCTACAAATCCCATCAATAAGGCTACCGATGTAGTCCTTAATAAAGTTATAGCTGTTAATTTTAATATGCCAATGAATCAAACTACTATAAACGCAAATAGCATTACAATCAAACAAGGAACAACAATTATTGCAGGAAGTGTTTCATATACGGGAACTACAGTCTATTTTAAACCAAATGTTTCTTTAATGGCTAATACACTATATACAGCTACAATTACTACAGAGGCCAAAAATATACAAGGAACGGCATTGAGTTCAAATTATGTTTGGACATTCACTACAGGTGTTATAACTGCTCCAACGGTAGTCTCTACTGATCCATTAGATAATGCAACAGCAACACCGCTAAACAAATCGATTTCTGCAACCTTTAGTATTGCTATAGATCCAAAAACAATTAATGATAAAACATTTACTGTAAAAAATGGAACTACACCAATTTTAGGAGTTATAACCTATACAGGCACTACAGCCACATTTAACCCAAATACGGATCTTTTACCAGGCACAACCTATATCGCAACAATTTCGGGAGCCAAAAATATGGCGGGTGTAACTATTTCCAATGATTACGTATGGAACTTTAGCACGAGTTCCACATTAGTTGGTAACACTGTAAATCTTGGATCAGCAGAAAGATTCGGAATTCTAGCGGGTGTTGGAATTAGTAATAATGCAGGCTTTAGTGAAATAAAAAATATGGATGTAGGGATAAGCCCAGGTGTACGCTCTTCGGTAACTGGATTTCCGCCTGCAATCATAGTTGGAGGTGCTATTTACGCTTCTGATGATATTGCTCCCCCTGGGACAGGTGCTATGCTAATAAAAGCCAAACAAGATTTGACAAATGCTTATCTTTTTGCCGAAGGTGCTTCAACACCAGCACCAGCAACTGTGTCTGGTGATCAAGGTGGTAAAACACTGGCCCCTGGTATTTACAAATCCACTTCAACACTTTTAATACAATCTGGAGATTTAACCCTTGATGCACAAGGAGATGCCAATGCAGTTTGGATTTTCCAAGTAGCATCCGACTTTACAACGGTAGGCGGAGCCGGTGGGAACGTAATCTTAAGTGGAGGTGCTCAAGCCAAAAATATCTTTTGGCAAGTGGGCAAATCTGCAACAATTGGTAACTATACAATATTTAAAGGAAATATACTTGCGTTGACATCTATAACAATGAATTCACATGCTACCGTCCAAGGTCGAATGTTAGCCCGAAATGGTTCTATCGTTATGACGCATACTAACATTATTTCTAAACCATAAACATTTTAGCCATAAAGGGCAACTCATAATACAAAGGATAGGTAATTAAAAAAGCCTATCCTTTTTTTGTTTTACAATTTTATCTTTAATCTGCTTGGCGTGCCCCTTCGTAAAAACTTCTGGTCGAGCTGTAGATTCTCGCTTTTTTTTATCCCTAAAAATAGGGAGACCAAAAAAGAGCTCCACTCACATCACTCACGCAAAAAAAGAATATCATATTTTAGAAAAAATAGAAACAGGTTTATACCTTAATAATTAAATGTAATCTATTAGCTTAAAATAAATGACTATTTTTACTTTTAAATTTAATAAAAATGAATCCAAACGAACAATTAATACTTAAGTTCTATACTGCTTTTGCAAATGCTGATGCTAAAACGATGTGCGAATGTTATCATCCCAACATCCAGTTTCAAGATCCAGCCTTTGGTATTTTAAAAGGAAATGATGCTTGTCAAATGTGGAAAATGTTAATCGAAAAAAGTAAAGGAAATATCAAAATTGAATTTTCAGATATAAAAGCTGATGATTATTTAGGGACGGCAAAATGGATTGCTACTTATAATTTTAGTAAAACCAATAGAAAAGTGGTTAATGTTATTCAAGCTCAATTTCAGTTTCAAGATAATTTGATAATCAGACATACCGATAATTTTGACATTTGGAAATGGTCCAAACAAGCTTTAGGTTTCAAAGGATTTTTATTAGGTTGGACAGGTTTTATGCAAAAACAAATACAAAAACAAGCGCTGGCTTCTTTAAAAAATTATAATAAAAACAATTTCATAAAATGATAGAGACTTTAAAAACTCTGTTTAACAGAGATCTGAATAAACTAAAATTGGAAATTGAGTCATATCAGAATGAAAGTAAAATTTGGTCCGTCGATAAAACTATAGCTAATTCGGCAGGAAATCTTTGCCTGCATTTAATTGGGAATCTAAATACTTACATTGGAGCACAAATCGGAAAAACAGATTATATCAGAAATCGTGAACTAGAATTTTCTAATAAAGACATTTCAAAAGAAATACTTCTAGCCCAAATAAAAGCAACAACTCAAACAGTTAATGATGCTCTTACGCTTTTAACGGAAGAAGATTTAAAAAAAGAATACCCAATTATAGTTTTTGAAGCTAAGACTTCGACAGAATTTCTATTAATTCATCTCACAACCCATCTTGCATATCACTTAGGACAGATAAATTATCACAGGCGATTACTTGATAATTGAGTCCAAAACCTAATTCTTTTACTAAGAATATTCTTTTTTATTTATATATAATCTCAATTTTATTGATGACTAGTTCTTTTGAAGATAAAATGTTTGAAAATTTTAAAATTTTAACACAAATAAACTGATTAAATAAAATAACTATAAGTTTTATCGATAACGTAATAGCTATTAAGAATAATCATTAAAACAAAGCAATATTTAAACAAACAACTACTTATAAATGAATATTTTAATTATTACTTAAAAATCAATCTGCACGTCTATTCAATCTCAAAAATCATTAAATTTACTAGTATAAAACCAGTTTATGACAAACAAAAAACGTTAACTAATAATTTTTATTGAAATGAAAAGTACGACAGAAACACTATATTTTAAAACCGGAAATTGGAATAATGCAATTGATGTTTATGATTTTGTATTGCAAAATATTACTCCTTATGTAGGAGATTCTAAATTTTTAGTGGGACCATCAGAAAAAACTAAAAAGCTATGGAATGTTTGCAAAGAAAATTTACTTCAGGAAAGAAAAAACAATGGCTGTTTGGCAATTGACACCAATGTTATTTCAAATATAACCTCATTTGGACCAGGATACATTGATAAAGAAAATGAAGTCATTGTAGGTTTACAAACCGATATGCTCTTAAAAAGAGCCATGAAGCCTTTTGGTGGTATAAAATTGGTTGAATCTGCAGTAGCAGAACGAGGATTAAAGGTTTCTGATGAAGTGGTTAAAATTTTCAACTACGCAAAGGATCATAATCAAGCTGTTTTTAGTGCTTATGATAGCGAAATTAGAGCCTATCGTTCCAAACATTTACTGACTGGCTTACCTGATAATTATGCCAGAGGAAGAATCATTGGTGATTTTAGAAGAATTGCACTTTATGGAGTGGATCGATTGATTGAAGCTAAAAAAGAAGATTTTTCAGCTATTGCAGGTGAAATGACCGACCACAAAGTCCGTTTAAGAGAAGAAATCTCAGAACAAATAAAAGCTTTGCAGGATATGAAAATTATGGCCAATTCTTATGCCATTGATATTTCAGTCCCTGCTACCAATGCACAAGAAGCAGTTCAGTTTACTTACTTAGCTTATTTAAGTGCGGTAAAAGAACAAGATGGAGCAGCTATGTCACTTGGAAACGTATCTTCATTTTTAGACATATATATAGAAAATGATTTAAAATCTGGTCTAATTACCGAACAAGAAGCCCAAGAATTTATTGATCAGTTTGTGATGAAACTCCGTTTGGTACGTCACTTGCGTCCAGGTGCCTATGATGAAATCTTTGGTGGAGACCCAACTTGGGTTACAGAAGCCATTGGTGGACAACTTAATGATGGCAGAACTAAAGTAACAAAAACCTCTTTTAGATTTTTACAAACGCTTTATAACTTAGGAGCTTCACCAGAGCCGAATTTAACTATTTTATGGTCTCAAAATTTACCAATAGGTTTTAAAGATTTTTGTGCACAAGTATCAATTGACACATCGTCTCTACAATATGAAAATGATGATTTGATGCGTGCCAATAGAGGTTCTGATGATTACGGAATTGCTTGTTGCGTTTCTTACCAAAAAATCGGGAAAACTATTCAACACTTTGGAGCTCGTGCCAATTTGCCAAAAGCATTACTTATGGCTTTGAATGGCGGTAGAGAAGAAGATAAAGGATCAGTAGTTATTAGAAATATTCCTCAAATGAAAGATGGAATTTTAGACTATGATTCAGTTATGAATATGTTCAAAATTACTTTGGCTGAAGTCGCAAGAGTTTATGCTAAATCAATGTACATCATTCATTATATGCATGACAAATACTATTACGAAAGAGCTCAAATGGCTTTGATCGATAGTGACCCAAACATCGACATTGCTTACGGAGCTGCCGGAATATCTATCATTGCCGATTCACTTTCTGCGATTAAATATGCAAAAGTAACTCCAGTAAGAAACGATATCGGATTAACAGTAGATTTCAACATTGAAGGTGATTTTCCAAAATTCGGTAATGACGATGATAGAGTTGATAGTATTGCACAAGAAATCACTACAATCTTTATTGATGAATTAAGAAAACACAGAGCTTATAAAAATGCAACTCCTACCCTATCTTTATTGACAATTACATCAAATGTGATGTATGGATCTAATACAGGTTCTACTCCGGATGGACGTAAAGCTGGTGAAGCTTTTGCTCCTGGAGCAAATCCAATGCACGGTAGAGATGTAAATGGTGCTATTGCTTCCTTAAATTCAGTAAGTAAATTGAATTATGAAGATGCTCAGGATGGTATATCTTATACTTTCACAATGGTACCAAAATCTTTGGGTTCTGACAAAGAAGAACAAGTTTCAAATTTGGAAACAATCTTAGATAGTTATTTTGGAAAAAATGCACACCACTTGAATGTTAATGTTTTAGATAAAGAAACCTTAATGGATGCTTACAATCATCCTGAGAATTATCCCCAATTAACCATTAGAGTTTCTGGTTATGCAGTGAATTTCGTTAGATTATCCAAAGCACATCAATTGGAAGTTATAACAAGAACTTTTCACGAAACAATGTAAATTAACACTGAACTATAAATTTTGAATTAAACCACATTAACCTGTCTAAAGAAAACTGATTCAGTTTAATTTTTAGACAGGTTTTTTTAATCTTTTCATTTGTATGTACTTTCCACAGCAAGAATATATTGACGATTCAATCGACGCAAACAATCCCGACTTATTGCGAATCCATTCCATAGAAACATTAGGAACTCATGATGGACCCGGAATTCGAATGGTTATTTTTGTACAAGGATGTCAATTTAGATGTTTGTATTGCCAAAATCCCGATACTTTGGATATTCACGGCGGTTCTTTTATTCCAATCGAAGAATTAGTAGAAAAAGCATTACATCAAAAATCTTATTTTGGAAAAAAAGGAGGTATAACCGTCTCTGGAGGTGAACCTCTTTTGCAACGTGAAAAGCTAATTCACTTTTTCGATCGTTTGCATGAAAATGGAATCCATACCTGTTTAGATTCCAATGGAAGAGTTTTAGACTCAAAAACGGAACAATTATTGGAAAGAACTGATTTATTGCTTTTGGATGTCAAACACATCAACAAAGAATGGCATAAAAAACTAACAGGCCTAAAAAACAAAACAACATTGCGAGTAGCTGAATATAGAGAAAGTACTGGAAAACCTATGTGGTTACGTTATGTATTGGTTCCTGGTTGGAGCGATCAAGAAGAATATCTGCATGAATGGGGACAACATTTCACTTCGTACAAAACAGTGGAAAGAGTAGAAATTATTCCTTTTCATCAATTAGGAAAGCACAAATGGGAAATCTTAGGTTTAGAATATCAATTAGCTGATACAGTGCCACACACTGCAGAGGAAGTAAACAAAGCTGCAGAAATATTCAAGCTTTACTTCAAAAATGTAAAGATTAAATAAGGAGTTATAATTTTATTACAATACAACTATGTCAAAAAATAAATATTTGAT
>NZ_DASTTN010000510.1:0-8330 GCF_035760125.1 Flavobacterium sp. | reverse complement strand
GTAGATAAAATGGATGCTGAAAATAAAGTGGCAGGGCCTACAGATCCTTACGCGATTCGTTTAGCTAAAGTTTTTGGGAAATACACAAAAGGGGAGTTTTACACCTTGAATTATAAAGTGTATCTTACTAAAGATATCAACGCTTTTGCAACTGCAGATGGTAGTGTACGTGTTTTTTCTGGTTTGATGGATGTAATGGATGATAATGAATTAATAGCGGTAATTGGTCATGAAATTGGTCACGTTAATAATCATGATTCCAGAGATGCCATGAAAGCGGCGTATCAAAAAGAAGCTTTGATTGATGCTGCAGCTTCACAATCTACAAAAGTAGCTGCTGTTACCGATAGTCAATTGGCTAAAATTGGTAGTGCGATGATTGATAGTAAATACAGTCGTAAACAAGAATCAGAAGCCGATTTATTTGCATATGAATTTATGAAAAAAAATGGATATGATGTAAATGCTGAGGAATCTGCTTTTAGAATATTGGCTAAAATGAGTGAAGGTGCTCAGAGTTCATTTATTGATCAAATGATGAGTTCGCATCCTGATTCTAGTTTACGAGCGGATGAAGCCAAAGCAAGGGCAGAAAAAGACGGTTTGTATAAACTTTATGTAAAAAAGCCTGCTGTAACAACTCCAGTAAAAAAAGCAACAACGACCAAGAAGAAGAAAACTACTAAAAAGAAAAAATAAAATTTCATATAAGACCTATTAAAAAAGAGAAAGCTGAACTTCAAAAGTTCAGCTTTCTCTTTTTTAATTTAAAGCCTAATTAGGCTGAATCGTAATTGGTAAATTATAGGAAGTTCTAACCGCCTTGCCTTCAAACATACCTGGAGACCATTTCGTTTTTAATGATTTCAAAACACGAATAGCTTCAGCTCCTAGGCCATAACCAGGGTCTTTTAAAACTTTTATATCCGTCATACTTCCATCTTTTTCAATAACAAATGAAACACTTACTCGGATTGCATTTTCGCTTTCTAATTCTGGTTTTTCAAAATTATTGCCAACATAAGTGTAGAATTTTTTGATACCACCCGGAAATTCAGGCATTTTATCAACCATATTACTAGTTAGGATGGAAGTGTCGGTAATGCCAGAATTACTTGTAATAGCTGTGCCAGTTGAAGGAGTTGTTCCTACACCTGCACCACCTGTGTTTGCTGTACTGGTGTCAATAGTGTTTTTGAGTTCGGTATTGGTAGCAATTTTTTCTGGTGTTGCCAATGCGGCTTGAACGATTTCAGGATTTATAAGTTGTGCATTGGTGTTTATGTTCTCTGTAATTGGTCTTTTAATTTCAGGAATAACCACTTCTTCGACTTTTGCTTCAGGTAGTACATAAGGATCAATATCCACGACTACAATTTGTGGTAAGTCGGGGACTAATGATGGAATCCGATGTTCTGGATTTAGATAATTATAAACCATTGGTATACTAATGGCCGCAGTCAAAAGTGATACTCCCATAAAGAGCGCAAATAAGGATGTCTTTGTGTTTTCTTGGCGTAAATGATACGCGCCGTACTCTTTGTTTCTGTTTTCGAATACAAGGTCAATCCAGCTAGTTTCGAAGATGTTTGATTTAGACATAATTCATGGATTTAATGGTTAAGTAATAATTAAATCATAAGCTAAAGTAGTTTTAGTTTCTAACGCAAATAACAGGAATTTTAGTATATGGGAATGTGATTATATTTTTAATAAAATTGTTAAATAGGTATTGTTTTGAGTAAATATAGAAATATTTATTGAATATAACTACGATTATTTAACAAATTAAGTTCTGTTAATATAATTAAGTTTTCGAAATTCTAATGTAGTTGGGTAGTGTGTTTTTCTAACTGCTGGTTAGCAAGATCTTTTGATGAAATTATCTTCTATTCTGTATAATTTCAGAAAGTAATTTTTTGGCACGAAGTAATTTGATCTTTACATTGCTTAACGGCTCGTCTATTTTATTGGCAATTTCCTGGTAACTCATTTCCTGAAAATAACGTAGCTGAATCACTTCTTGATAATGAGGTTTCAATTCTTTAATGAATTGCAATAGTTGTGAAAGATTTTGTTCGGTAATTAATACATCTTCAGCCGATGGAGTAGTATCGGCTACATTATAGGCAGTTTGGTCTTGCTCGTCTGTGATTTCAATAAAAAGGCTTGATTTTTTTTTGCGGATTAAATCGATATGAACATTCTTGGCAATAGAAATCAACCAGGTATTGAATTGAAATTCGGAGTTATATGTGGCTATTTTATCAAATGCTTTGGAGAATGTTTCTATGGTAATGTCTTCAGCAGTGGTTTCGTTTTCAGTGCGTTTTAGCATAAAACCATATACCTCATTCCAATAGTAATCCAATAGAAAAGTAAAGGCAACTTGATTTCCTTTTTTTGCTTTTTCTATTTGTTTGCTTATTTCCAATTCGCAGGTTTTGAGAAGATATTGGTTATAAAGATATTAATTTGAGTGAATATAAGTATAATTTCTATAATTGGATACCAATACATCACATCTTTTTCTTTTAATTTTCCAGCTGCAAATCCAGTAACAATCCAAGTAATTAAATATCGAGACCCAATAAGGCTTAATACTAATATCCATTGAAACTGAAAAGCTAGTAATACTATCGGTAATAACAGAAACAACAATTGTGAACTAAAGAAAAGTCCTAATTGTATTTTGTCAAATGTTTTGTAATATTTGGCAGTGGCAACATGTCTCCTTTTTTGAGTAAACCAATCTTTAAAAGTGGTTTTTGGAGCTGAATATGTGAAGCTTTCTGAAGAATAAGCAATTGTTGTATTGTCTGAATCTGCTGCTTGATTAATGAATAAATCGTCATCTCCAGATCGAACTTGGATATGATCGATAAAACCGTTTACATTGAAAAATTCTTCTTTTTTATACGCTAAATTACGGCCTACACCCATATAAGGTTTGCCCATTTTTGCCCATGAAAAATATTGGGTGGCAGTAAGCAAAGTTTCGTATCGGATTATCTTATTCAAAAAAGAATTAGCTATTTTTTCATAACCTCCATAGCCTAAAACGATGGTTCTTTGTTTTGTAAATTGGGAACTCATAGCTGTTATCCAATCTTTGGAAGTGGGATAGCAATCGGCATCAGTAAATAACAGATATTCTTTTTTTGCGGCTTTAATACCCAGCGTTAAAGCATATTTTTTGTTTCCCCAAAAAGCTTCGTTATTTTTTACTTTAACCAAACGAATGTTAGGGTACTGTTTTTCAAATTCTTCAAAAATGTCCAAAGTGTTATCTCTCGAAGCATCATCTATCAAGACAATTTCAAAATCTGGATAATTTTGTTCAGCCAATAAAGGAATGTATTTAATAACATTTTCTTCTTCGTTTTTGGCACAAACAATTACAGAAATTGGAATGTTTTTAGGTTCAATTTCCTGCGCTCTTGCAAAAGAAAATTTTGCAAAAACTACTAGATAATAAAAAAGTTGAATGACAACTATTGCAATAAAAAAATATAAAGTAAAGGTTAGCATCATTTGTATTTTTTGGCTTTTAAAAACGATTGCAAATGTAATTAGCAATTGTCAATTATCAATGTAAAATCAGTAATTACTTTCTATTTTTAGCCATTTCTTTTGCTACAGCCATGGATTGAGGGTTTTCTGTTTTTTCTAATTCGGAAATAATATTGGAATAATTTTTGTCATCTCGGTTTTGCGACATTTTGGTTTGCGCTTGAATTTCTTCTATTTTGATTTCAAAAGCTACAATTCCTCGGGTCTGCATCATTGTTTTCTTTGATAAATCAGCTACACGAACAGGACATTTGGAATTTTGCTCATACTTGTCCACAAGTTTGGTCAGCGTATCGATTACGGCGTCTCCTTCAATGATTTTTATTTTTCCGTAAATATGAACGGCCGAGTAATTCCAGGTTGGGACATTTTCGTGGTCGTACCAAGATGGAGAAATATAGGAGTGAGGTCCTGTAAATACTGCTAAAACTTGGTTGTTAGATTCAAATGCTGTCCATTGCGGGTTCTCTTTTGAGATGTGTCCCATCAAAACTTCTTCACCTTCTTTGTTGATTTCTAGCTCTAATGGAATGTGGGTTGCCCATAATTTTCCGTTAGTTTGATTGATGAGAATACCAAAAGCATTTGCTTTTAGAAATGTTCTGATTGCTTCTTTATCTTCGTTTTTATATAAATCTGGAATGTACATTTTTATAGATTTTAAAGTGTTTTTTGAAAACAAACAGCGTCTAAACGATTTACGTATTTACCGTAGTTTGGTATTTTTATATAGTTTGAATTCATATAAAATGAACAAGCTTCTTTATTTTTCACTCGTGTTTCCAAAACCAATTCTTCATAATCCAACTCTTTTGCTTTTGTTTCCAAAAAAGACAAAATGGATTGTCCAATATTTTTTCTGGGATATTTGGCAAACATTCGTTTTACTTCTCCTCTTTTTTCAGAAAGCGGTCTAATTGCTCCGCATCCCACAATTTCAGAATTTAATTCGGCTATTACAAATACGTATTTAGGATTGTTGTATTCCCAATCTGTAAATGAGTTTTTGCCGTCGCTTCCAAATCGTTCATAAAGATTTTGTAATAATTCTTCTATTATAGAATAAGCGCTAGGATCATTTGGATTTGAAATTTTTATTACCAGCATCTTTACCCGAATGAAATTATTTTAGCATTTATATTATGTTCACTTCAGCTTCAATGTGTATTCCAAATGTATTGAAAACAGTGTTTTGAACAGTTTTGGAAACATCCAAAATTTCTTTTCCTGTTGCATTTCCATAATTTACAAGAACGAGAGCCTGATTTTTATGAATTCCGGCGTCGCCAAAACGTTTTCCTTTTAAACCAGCTTTTTCAATCAACCAACCTGCAGGAACTTTGACTTCTGTTTCTGAAATATCAAAGAATCTCATTTCTGGAAAATTTTGGTGGATTTTTTCAAAATCAGACTTTAAAAGTATTGGATTTTTGAAAAAACTACCGCTGTTTCCTAATTCGGCAGGGTCAGGTAATTTACTTTTTCTAATAGCAATTACTGCATTACTCACGTCTTTTAAGCCGGGAGTTGTAATATTGTTTTTGGTTAATTCGGCGGTGATGTCTCCGTACGAAGTATTTATTTTATGGTTTTGTTTCGTCAGTTTGAAAACAACAGAAGTTATAATGTATTGATCTTTTACCTCGTGTTTGAAAATGCTTTCTCGGTATCCAAAATTACATTCTTCTTTGGTGAATGTTCTCATTTCCTGATTTTCGATATTTATCGCTTCACAGGAAATAAAAGTGTCTTTCATTTCGGTACCGTAGGCTCCTATGTTTTGTACAGGTGTTGTGCCAACGTTACCGGGTATAAGTGACATGTTTTCGATTCCGCCAAAGTTTTGGTCTATCGCCCAAAGTACAAATTCGTGCCAGTTTTCGCCCGCTTGACTTTCGACCCAAACATAATCGGCATCTTCTTTCAGTATTTTTTTTCCTTTTAAATCAATATGGATTACGAGAGCTTCGATATCTTTTGTCAAAAGCATATTGCTTCCTCCGCCAAGAACGAATTTCTTTTGGTTTTTGTTTTGTTCCAAAATGCTTTTCAATTCGGAGACACTGTGAACGGCAACAAATTGTTCGGCTTTGGCTTCAATGCCAAATGTATTGTAGTTTTTTAAAGAAAAATTATTTAAAATCTCCATAAAGAATTGTAATTAAGAGTGTTTTGCTTTTGGATTTATTCCGAATATAAAGCTCTGTCGATAAAATTATTGAAAGGTTTCAATGCCATCATTTTTTCTACCATTATAGATACAAAATCTTTTTGAGTCACCAGTTTGGTGTCGAATGTTTGTGTAGCAGTAAAGCTTTTTAATTTCAGGAATTCGATGGCTGGATCTTCTTTGTCATAGCCTTTCGGCGGATTTTTCAAAGTTGAATTCTCGTCCCTGTTTAGACTTTGATATGTGGATTGAAACTTTTTGTCGTTTATAATTTCGACCAAATCATCATAGAAAAAGTGAATTTCTTTTCTGATTTTTTGAAGTTGGTCAGGTTGTGGGCAATATATTCCACCTCCAACAAAACATTTTCCGTTTTCTATATGGACATAATAACCTGAAGCTTCAGTGTGTTTTGAACCTGCAGATATCCAAATTCCCAAATTCGTTTTGTAGGGTGATTTGTCTTTTGCAAAACGAACGTCACGATTGATTCTAAAAACGCAGTTTTTGACTTCCAACATCTCTAATGAAGGATCAAGGGGTTTAAGTGCATCAAGAAAATCAGCGACCAATTGATAGTAGTCTTTTTTTACGGTTTCGTAACGTTTTTTGTTTTCAAGAAACCAATCACGATTGTTGTTGGCTTTTAAATCTTCGAGGAATTGTAAGGTGTCTTTTGATAGCATAGGCCGGTTTATTGTAATTGGTTTTTTAAATCCTCTTCACTGATGAATCCAGATTTTTGCCATTTTATTGCTTTGTTTTTATACAATACTAAAGTAGGAAGTTCACTGATTTTCAATTCCTGCATAATGGTTTTGTTTTCGTCGGCATTCAAGCGGATGATAACCACTTTATCGGCCATTTCTTTTTGCATTTTTAGGATATAAGGCTCCATTTTTTTGCAGGGAGCACACCAAGGAGCGTAAAAACTAACCAATACTTCTTTGTCGGATTTTAATAATTCGGCATATTCCTGTGGACAAACACCAATAATTTTAGTGTCAGGTTTTGCCAATCCTGCCGCCTCCCATTTGAGCATTCCGCCGTCAAGGTTGTAAACGGTTGTAAAGCCCAATTCAGCTAATTTTTCGGATGCTTTGATACTTCTTCCACCACTTTTGCAATACACAAAAACGGGTTTTGTTTTGTCGTACTTGTCTGTTCTTAAAACAAAACTGTCGCTCAGCCAATTCACATTGTCGGAGTTTTCGATATGTCCCGTTGCGTATTCCTCGGGCGTGCGAACATCTAGGATTTGGGCATTTGGAGTTGCTTTTATTTTCTCTGAATAAGAAGTAACATCAATAGTTTTAACTGCTGGTGACGTTTGTCCGTTGCAGGAAAATGCAATAAAGCAAATAACAAATAAATATAGGTGACTAATTTTCATCGGGGTGTAAGTATTATTATAATTTGTGTAAAATTAAGCAATTTTTACTTTTTTGAATCTTTAAGTAATCTTAAATAAAAGTTACAGATTGAAAATAGTATAACTCTGGAGTGTCGATTTTACGATTGTTTCCGTACGTTCGGGATGTGTATCGGATATAAAAAGTTGTCCAAAGGTGTCATTGTTGACCATTTCGATTATTTTGGACACGCGATTTTCGTCTAATTTATCGAAGATATCGTCAAAAAGCAGAATGGGTTTTACGCCACTTTGTTTTTTTAAGAATTCAAACTGTGCAAGTTTCAATGCTATCAAAAATGATTTTTGCTGTCCCTGGGAACCAAATTTCTTAATCGGATAATTGTCGATTTCAAATGACAGGTCGTCTTTATGAATGCCTATACTGGTGTATTGCAGCATTCGGTCTTTATTGATGCTTTGTTGTAAGAGCGTCAATAAATCATTTTCGAATAAATGGCTTTCATAAATCAACTGAACGGATTCCTGTGAACCCGTAATATTGTGATGGTGAAAGTTGAAAATGGGAATGAACTCGGCAATGAAAGCTTTTCTTTTTTCGAAAATGGATTGGCCAAATTCGGTTAGCTGTTCATTATATATAGATAAGGTATCATTATCATAGGTGTGGTTCAGTGCAAAATACTTTAATAAGGCATTGCGTTGGCTCATTACCTTTTGATATTGGATGAGTTGTTGCAGATAGTGTGGATCTAATTGGGATATCACGCTGTCCATGAATTTTCTTCTGGTTTCGCTTCCTTCCACGATTAAATCTCTGTCCGCTGGGGAAATAATAACCAAAGGGATGAACCCAATGTGATCCGAGAATTTATCGTAGGCTTTTCCATTGCGTTTCAGTATTTTTTTTTGGCCTTTTTTGAGACTGCAGACAATTTGTTCGGTTCTTTCGTTCTTTTCAAATTCGGCGTCAATGACGAAAAACTCTTCGCCGTGTTTGATGTTTTGAACGGCTAGCGGATTGAAATAACTTTTTCCGTACGACAAATGATAAATGGCATCCAATACATTGGTTTTTCCGATGCCGTTTTTGCCTACAAAACAGTTGATTTTGCTGTCAAACTCGAAATTGGCTTCGGAAAAGTTTTTGTAATTGAATAAAGATATTTTTTTTAAATACATCTGAAGTTCTTGCTGTAATTGTTGACTTTGAAG
>NZ_DASTTN010000509.1:0-3996 GCF_035760125.1 Flavobacterium sp. | reverse complement strand
GTAAAAAAAGGAAGAGAAATTTACAATCGATATTATAATTTAGTAAAAGACAATTTTTCAGAAACAGTATTTCCAGATGAAGTAGATAATGATATAAAATATTCAGAAGGAAAAACAAAACAAATAATTGTAAATAGTTATGAAAGAAATCCATTAGCAAGACAAGAATGTATCGAGCATTTTGGATTGAATTGTCAAATTTGTGATTTTAATTTTCAAGAAAAATTTGGAGATTTAGGAAGAAGTTTTATTCACGTTCATCATATAATTGATATAGCGACTATTGGAAAGGAATATTCTGTAAATCCAAAAACGGATTTAATTCCCGTCTGTCCAAATTGTCACGCAATGCTTCATAAAAAAAAGCCTGCATTTACAATCTCAGAGCTGAAAGAAATAATGCAATAAAGTACTACTGCCAACAGCCACTACAACGGATTTGGGCAATTGTCTTAATGGAAAGATGGTTTTGTATTTGGAATTATTAGGCAAATCCGAAGAATGGGTTTAATTTAGTCCCAAGCCCTTGTAGTACCAGGACGTTAGCAGTAATGAAACAATATTACGTTCAAAACCATCTAAAAATGAAGCAAATACTATCATTTAATATCTATATCAATTTACTGTCAAAACTTTGTTTAAGTATTTCATCTCTAATGCTTTTAGGTTATATTATTATTTATGGATATGAAAGTATAAACCTTCAAAGATTATTAATCGTAATTGGAATACAATTATCAGTTTTAATAATTAGCTCATTTATTATTAAAAAAACACGAATTTAAATTTATTAATTTAACAAGAAGACTAACAGCTTTAAGTAAATGAACTTTTAAAGCAAAACAGAACTTCTTTTAATATATTTACTATAATGAACAAAAAACATTTTCTTTTCATACTGTTTATTTTGCTTGTTTGGAATCATAATTTATTGGCTCAAACTCAAGCTGAAATGAACCAAACAGCAATTAATGATTTTCAAAAGGCTGATATTGTTCTCAATAAAGTCTACAAGCAGTTAATAAAAGCTTTAGACGAACCCGAGAAACAATTATTAATTAAGGCTCAAAAGGATTGGCTCAAATTTCGTGACTCACATTGCGAGTTTGAATCAGCAGAATATGAAGGAGGAAGTATTCAGCCGTTAATTCATTCAACTTGTCTAACAGAATGTACAAAAAATAGAATTGATGATTTGAAAGCGAGTTTAGAAAGCCGAGAGAAATAATGCACTACTGCTAACAGCTACTACAACGGATTTGGGCAATAGGCTTAATGGAAAGTTGGTTTTGTATTTGGGATGATTTGGCAAATCCGAGAATAGAGCTTAATTTAATCCCAAACCCGTTGTAGTATCAGAACGTTAGCAGTAATTGAACCACCGAATCAGAAAAAAATAAGAACCTTAAAATTATGAAAAAAACACTTTTAACATTGTTAATAATCTCATTTACAAATTTTTCATTCAGTCAACAAATAGAAAAACTTGATTATTGTAATTGTATAGAAAAAATCGAGAAGAACTCCCCTATTTACGATGGAAAATATGAACGAGTATGCAAAGAGAAAACAACAGATGTAGGAAGTTTTAAAAACGACCTTCCAGATGGAGAATGGATTTCATATAATTATAAAGGTGGATTAATCAGTAAAATAAATTATACTGAGGGTAAATTAAACGGTTTGTTCGAATTATATTTTCTTAACGGCAAAGTACAATTTAGTGGTAACTTTATAAATGGAAAAAAAAATGGAACTTGGAAATATTATAATGAAAAAGGAATTGTGATAATTGACGGTGAATATGAAATGGATAGACCTATTAATTTATGGACTATTAAAGACAAAAAAGGAAAAAAAATAGTAACACAATACGATTACACAAATTCAAAATACATCTTAAATGAAGTAGATGAAAAATTTAAAGGTTCAACACTTTTAGGAGGCGCATCATTATCATATGATTTATTTATTGAAAACGCAGAAGTCCCAAGAGATTTTTGGGACACATATGCGAATTTAAAATATTTAGCGAAATTTAAAATTGAAGAAAATAATTCAAGTACATTTATCCTTGATGAAGTAAATGAAAAAAGCTCAAATGTTACAATTACATTTGCTAGTAATGTCCTAACTGACCCTGAAAGTCAATTACATAAAATTGAACATAGCAAATTATCTAAAAAGTTACTTTATTATAAAATATCAGAAGCATTAAGTGTTTTACCACCTTGGGTTTATAAAGGTGAAAAAGAAACAACGATTTACATTCCGTATCAAGTAAATATGAAGTAAATCAACTGCTGCTAACAGCCACTACAACGGATTTGGGCATTTGGCTTAATAGAAATATAGTTTTGTATTTGGAATGATTTGGCAAATCCGAAAATAGGGCTTAATTTAACCCCAAACCCGCTGCGGTACCAGAACGTTACCTGCAATCTGCCGAAAAAATAACGTATAATTAAATAAATGACAACAACAGAACTAAAAAGAAAGATTGCTGAATCAGAAAGCAAAGATTGGTTTAAAGAAAAGAGTCAAAACTTTAATTTCTCGTATATTAATTTCAATTCAGACATTACTGGCGTTAGTGCAATTTATGAATTTGTAAATCAACAAATTAATGGTTGGGAATCATTAGAGAAAAACCTTCCCGAAGAATTACAAAATTCTTTAAATTATTTTATTGGAATACGGGATTCTATATCTGGATTTGTAGAAAATCATTCTATACAACCTACCAATGTTTTAGACAGTTATTGGAATAATATTATAACTACAATTAATAATATCAGACAATATCCTTTAACGTATAATTGCCCTGAATCTGATTTTTTAGTTACAGTTCATAAAAATTTTCCAGCTTCAATATCAGGAGCTTTTTACTTTATCACTGGTCAATTAAATGCAAGTATAATACAAGATAAGAATTATTATATTGGAACTCAACTTGCTTATGAATTTGCGATGAAAGACCAAACTGAGATTCTACAAAGGCGTAATGCCGAAAAATCATCATTAAACAAAATTAGAAATGAATTCAATCAATATTTAACAAAATCGGAGTCAGAAATTGTTGAACACATTTCAAATACGAATGAGAAATATGAAGAATATACTGAAGCAATTGACACATTAAAAAATGATAAAGAATTATTATTTTCAGAATGGTTTGAAACTTCAAAAACTGACTTTGAAATTTTTGACACCGAATCTAAAGAGAAAGTAATAAATTTAGAAAAAGCATATCAAGAATTATTAAGTTTAAAAAAGCCCGCGGAATATTGGAAATTAAGGGCTTCAAAACTAAAAGAAGAAGGTTGGTCAGCAATTTATTGGTTGATTGGGCTAATTCTTTTCGCTTGTTTATCACTTTACTTATTACTTTGGCTTACACCAGAAGGTATGTTGCTAAGTTTCATTAATGGACAGGCAAGTGCAATAAAGTGGTCAATTATTTATGTAACCTTTATTGCTTTTCTAACTTATGGAATTAGAGCATTGAATAAAATCGCTTTTAGTTCATTCCATTTAGCACGTGATGCAGAAGAAAGAGAACAGTTAACATTTGTCTATTTGGCACTAATAAAAGATGGAAGTGTCGACGAAAAAGATAGAAGCTTAATAATGCAATCCTTATTTAGTAGAGCAGACACAGGTCTTTTAAAAGAAGACTCTTCGCCAACAATGCCGAATGATATTGTGGGGAAGTTATTTAGCAAATAAAGACTGCAGGTAACAGCTACTACAACGAATTTGGGCAATAGGCCTAATGGAAAAATGGTTTTGTATTTGGGATGATTTAGCAAATCCGAAAATAGGGCTTAATTTAGTCCCAAACCCGCTGTAGTACCAGAACGTTGGTGGCTATGTTACTAGAGAATAATCAGAAAAACAGAAAATATGAATAAAATTAGAATTTCAATTTTGCTTTTGACAATTTCACTTTTTGCAAGTTGTAATTTTATAAAAGATAGTTTCACTTTTAAAGAT